>JAUUSJ010000106.1 GCA_030841965.1 Blautia sp. | reverse complement strand
CATTGAGCGGCAAAGCTAAGTATATCGAAAAACCGCTCCACTCTCTATCGTTTGCTGGGCATATACCTGCCTCCTCTCTCAGCTGTGTATTGACGAAACGATAGATATCGTAGTTTGCAGTTTTTGTTAATTCTGATGCTTGTGTGTTGGCGGAGTGTTAGATGTCGTAGTTTGTAGTTTTTCTGTTATTTTTTTTTGGTAGGTGTTGGAAAAATTTAGGTGTATAGAGAAATTGATGGGAGAGGCTGTAAAGGGAATCCGAGATAAAGTGGTAATTGCTACGAAAATGGGGGTTACTCATAATCTAGACCGTTCTTTGAAACTCGATAGTAGTCTAGAGGTAATTCGTCGGAGTATGGATGGTAGTTTGAAAAAGTTAGGAACAGATTATATTGACTTATATTACCAGCAGAGGATTGACCCAAAAGTAGAGCCAGAAACAGTTGCTGAAACTATGTTGGAATTGATAAAAGAAGGAAAAATTCGCTACTGGGGAATTTCTGAAGCAACGGAAGAATATCTAAGAAGAGCAAATGCCGTCTGCTCAGTTACTGCGATTCAGAATCGATATTCCATGATGGCTCGTTGGCATGAAAATATATTTCCTGTATGTGAAGAATTAAACATAACTTATGTGGCATTTTCACCTATGGCAAATGGTTTTCTCACAGGAAAGTATACACCGGACACAAAATTTGAGAGTAGTCAGGATTATCGTGCATCCATGCCACAGTATACGGAGGAGGGATTCACAAAAGCAAGAGAACTTTTGAGTATAATGGAAAAAATGGCAGCAGAAAAAAATATAACGATGGGTCAGTTCTCTCTTGCATGGATGATAAATAAAAAGCCTTATATCGTGCCAATTCCTGGTTCCCGAAAACTAGAACGTTTGAAAGAAAACTTTGAGTCAGGTAATATCATCTTGACAGAAGATGAAATTGCAATGATTGACTCCAAGCTCGATACTATGGACTTTAAGATTTTTGGTGGACATAGCGGTAAGTAAATTCCTGAATGTGCTGTAAAATTAATGTTTTTTGAGGAGAGCTGAGATGAATATTTTATTGTGTTAACTAAATTATACGTGAATGTCAGCTATAGTTGCGCAATTGTAAGGTTAAAATGGTTTAAATAAGGTAAATCATCAGTTATAATTTAATTAAATAAATATAGAATATCTTCTAATCTGTTGCGATAAATAAAACGGAAAATACTTAATAAAAAAATATATAAATTCACATAGGCATAATTAAGGAATTCAGATACGAAAGTATTTTGATAGGCGGCATGACCGCCAGGATTCGTAGGTAACAAAAAAATCGCCTTCAGTCAATTGAAATAAAACCTATTGATTTTGTCGCAAATTTTGAGTGTTTTGTCAAGTGTTTTCGACAAAAAAGTGGGTGATTTTTTGAAATAGGGTTTTGAAAGCCTTGTAAAATCAAGTCTTAAGATTCCGAGAAGTTATCATTATAGGAAGGAGGAACAAATGCAATTTCGAGATAAATTATTTCAGTTGAGAAAAAAATCAGGCATGACACAAGCTGAGTTAGCCGAAGCATTAAATGTATCACGACAAGCTATTTCTAAGTGGGAAATGGGAACAACCGTTCCCGATATAAATAATATATCTTCTATTAGTAAAATATTTCATGTATCAATAGATTATCTAGTAAATGATGAATTAGATATAGTAGAAGGCGTATTCTCAGCAAAAGAAACTTCAGATATCACTGAGACAAATCCAGTAAATGATGAATTGGACATAGAAGAAGATTTATCAACGATAAAAGCAACCTTCAAAATTTCCCAAAAAAATATTTGGATAAGAATTATAGCCATTGCTTGTATTGTAATTTCTTGTTGGATTGTTGGAGTAATTGCACATATTCCTACTACTGTAATGTTGTTTTTATTTACCATTGGTTTTATAGCTTTAATTTATTGTGGGATAAAATTGTTGATATTATTTTTTTCTAAAAAAGAAAAATAATTTGTAGTAGGGAAGGGGTGAAATCTAATAACAATTAAAAGAAGAATAAAAACCAAGAATTACTAATAGGCAATTGTGAAATAAATTTGAAATCTAGATTCCATAAAAAAGTTGAAGGTTTTTTCTGTGGTTAAAGTTGAAGAAATAAGCTATAATAACAGAACTTTGCGTAATAAAGAACAAGGCATACTCTAACCATTAGAATATCAATATAATTCAGTACATTTCGCCAATACACAGCCAAGAGAGCAGGGAGATAGCTGTCCCGAAAACGATAGAGAGTGGAGCGATTTTTCGATATACTTAGCTTTGCCGCTGGAGCACTGTCTGAGCGCCGTAGGCGTGAGTTTGCGGGAGGCGGCAAAAATCAGCGTATGTCGAAAAATCGTGGGAACGAACGTGTTTACGGGACAGCTATCTCCCTGCTCTCTTAGCGTCTGTCCCCTTTTTAGCGTCTGTCCCCATCTTAGCATCTGTCCCCCTCTTAACTATGTACTGCCGAAACATTTGCTGTTAAGAGTTTTCTTTTTTGTTATAAATTTGTGGAGAAAATATAAATTTTTTAGAATATAATTTTTGGATTTCTCCTTACAGGTGTGGTAAATTAACACGATACTCTCTTAATACCGCTTCATCTGCATTAGAAATTTGATATTCCAAATGTTTCATTAGTCTTTCTTTATCTTTTGGGAGATTTCCCCTTACCTGTATTAGATTTGAAGCACCGTCAGTAACAATTCTTGTCGTAATTTTCAAGTTTTCGATAAGAGTTTTTAGTTCAATTAGTTTCTCAATTTCATTTTCTTCTTTCCAATTTCCCGCTTGTATCTCTTTATATAATTCTGAATTTTTGTATATTGTAAGCATAGAAGATTCTATAATTTGCGGATGAAGCTGATTGAAAACTCTGGCAGTTTCTTTCGCTCCAAATTCTCCCCTGCCTGAGCCAGAAATTCCAGTCAAATAAAAGAAATTATAACTGATATTCGCTTTTTCCAGTTTCTTACATTGCTCAATCGTATCTTTTGACTGAAATCCTTTCTTCATAAAAGAAAGCATTTCATCATCGCCTGTTTCCACACCAATCGTAATTCCATCATAACCTAACGCACGAAGTTCTTTTAATTCTTCCACCGTCTTATGGGTAATATCCGTAATTCTTGCAAAACATCCAATGGTTTTATATTTGGGATAATATTTCTTAACCATCTTTGCTAATGTTTTTAATTTCTCTGTGCTTAAAACAAATGGATTTGCACCTGTGAAAAAAATTCTCGGTACATTACGATAAAACCTGCTCGCTTCTGCCAAATCCTCTTCCACTTCTGAAAAGGGCGACATTTTGAATTTAAAAGGCAAGTCCTCATAGAGCGTACAGAACTTGCATGAGTGGTGTGTACATCCCGCTGTCACTTGAATGAGCAGAGAATACGCTTCATATGGCGGTCTCCAAATTGTTCCTGTGTAATGCATAACGATTTTCTCCTTTCGGTAATCAATTTTTTCACTCAACAATACCTCTGATTTTGGTTAAATCTTCGATATGGTTTTCTTTCATATAGTTTTGTAATCCCTCAATAATTTCTAACATAGTATAAGGATTGTTAAAATTTGCCGTTCCAATAGCAATTCCTGTTGCACCAGCCATAATAAATTCGAGTGCGTCATCAATAGTTGCGATTCCTCCCATGCCGATAATAGGAATGCCAACCGATTTATAAACTTGATAAACCATCCGCAATGCAATAGGTTTAATAGCGGGTCCAGATAAGCCACCTGTTTTGTTTGCAACACTGAAGGCTCTTTTTTTGACATCAATTCTCATCCCTGTAATGGTATTTATCAGAGAAAGAACATCTGCTCCTCCATATTCAGCCGCCTTTGCTATCTCCGTTATATCGGTAACATTAGGTGTTAATTTCATAGATATGGGCTGTTTCGCAATTTTTTTGATTTCCTTTGTAATATATTCCACCATTTTTGGCTCTTGTCCAAAGGCAATCCCTCCATGTTCCACATTCGGACAGGAAATATTGATTTCCAACATAGCTATATCCTGTTCTGATAGTCGTTCCACAACCTGTAGATATTCCTTCACCGTATTTCCACATACATTGACAATAATTTTTGTATCAAATTTTTTCAAAAAAGGAATATCCCGTTCTAAAAAAATATCAATCCCTGGATTTTGTAAGCCAATCGCATTTATCATTCCACTGCTTGTTTCCATAATTCTTGGCGATGGATTTCCCTCCCACGGATGGAGGGAAATCCCTTTTGTAACAACAGCCCCTAATTGATTCAAGTCAATCAACTCACTGTATTCCTGTCCCGAACCAAATGTACCAGAAGCAGGCATGATTGGATTTTTAAACTCTATCCCTGCTATATTTATCGATGTATTTATTCCCCTCACCACCTTTCTTGCCTCCAATTATAGCGTCTATACAAGAAAATAAAAGTACTGTCTTTTTTTGTTTATAGTGCGAAAAATAATACTAGTATTAAAAAACATAGTATATTGAAATTTAATAGTACATACAGTATAATACTGATAAAAAGGAGGAATTTCTATGAGCAATATGAAATCACCATTGCCTCAATGTGCTGCTATGGTTAAGATTCAGAATATTCTTAGCGGAAAATGGAAGATAACAATACTATGGTATATCGCTGAATACGAAGTACAGCGATTTGGCGAATTAAGAAGAAGATTGGGCGATATTACGCAATCCACATTGACCAAACAGCTTCGTGAATTGGAACAAGACGGCTTTATTTCAAGATACATATATCAAGAAATACCTCCTAAAGTAGAATATTCTTTGACCGATTTAGGAAAAAGTTTTGTTCCCATTTTAAAAGATATGAAAAGCTGGAGTGATACACATTTAATGTAAACAAATGTAAACATCAACAGTAAACAGAACGCAATTCAAAAACAAATCAAGCCAACTTTTACAGTAATAAATAGTAAAAGTCTTAACAAAACAAATCAGTCCCATATACTTTCAAATATATTGGAAAATTCGCCTAATAAAAAACAAAACATACTCTAACCATTAGAATATCAATATAATTCAGTACATTTCACCAATACACAGCCAAGAGAGCAGGGAGATAGCTGCCCCGAAAACGATAGAGAGTGGAGCGATTTTTCGATATACTTAGCTTTGCCGCTGGAGCACTGTCTGAGCGCCAAAGGCGCGAGTTTGCGGGAGGCGGCAAAAATCAGCGTATGTCGAAAAATCGTGGGAACGAACGTGTTTACGGGGCAGCTATCTCCCTGCTCTCTTAGCGTCGGCCCCCATCTTAGCGTCGGCCCCCATCTTAGCGCCTGTCCCCCCTCCCCCACAAATAACGAATATTCCAATCCCTCTCCTCTCTAGCACTTTTTCACCAAAAAAGACAGAAAAAATATATGAAATAAGTGTGGTATTATAAAAAGAAACGTGTTATAATGCTATAGGCATACCTTGTAGTTATGCCGTAGTCTGCCCTTTGAGGCATACAATATTATATTACCCTACGGGACAAATTTTCACATAGTATACTGACCAAGCATACCAACCTATCATTCCCGCAGGTAAAAGTTTTATGAAATATCATTCAAAACTGCTATGAGCGTAAACCGAGACTTCTGAAAAGAACATTAGTAGACTGACATATCCACTAATGTATTTTTCAGTTGTTTCGGCGCTCATGCAAGAAGCTTTGTCGTGTATCAATTCAAATCTAACTCATATTTTCAGTATATAAAGACAAACTATAAAGGTAAATTATAACGACAAAGTCTTTCATCTACAGACTCTTTCATAGAATTCTGTAAATGAAAACGCCTGCCAATCCAGGCAGTAATGAGAGAAAGTTGAAAAAGGAGATTTAAGATGGTAAAACAGTTTAGTATGGAATTAGCTGGACGTCCTTTGGTCGTAGAAATTGGCAGAGTGGCAGCCCAGGCAAACGGTGCAGCATTTATGCATTATGGAGACACAGTTGTATTATCTACAGCTACAGCCTCCGAGAAACCAAGAGAGGGAATTGATTTCTTCCCACTCAGCGTAGAATATGAAGAGAAGTTATATTCTGTAGGAAAGATTCCAGGAGGATTTAATAAGAGAGAGGGAAAAGCATCCGAGCATGCTATTTTAACTTCCCGTGTCATCGATAGACCAATGCGTCCATTATTCCCAAAGGATTACAGGAATGACGTAACATTAAATAACTTAGTCATGTCAGTTGACCCTGACTGTGCGCCAGAGATTACAGCGATGCTTGGTTCTGCGATTGCGACAGCGATTTCAGATATCCCATTTGACGGTCCAACAGCGGCAACGATGGTCGGAATGATTGACGGAGAACTTATTTTTAATCCGACAAATGAGCAGAAAGCAGTGTCAGATTTATCTCTCACAGTCGCATCCACGAGAGAAAAGGTTATTATGATAGAGGCTGGCGCCAATGAAGTAAAAGAAGATAAGATGCTTGAGGCAATCTTTGCGGCACATGAGTTAAACCAGAAGATTATCGAGTTTATTGATACGATTGTGGCAGAATGTGGAAAAGAAAAACACGAGTATGAGCATTTTGACACGCCAGATGATATGTGGGAAGATATGGTAGCCACTATCACGCCAGAGCAGATGGAAGAAGCCGTATTTACAGATGTAAAGCAGGTTAGAGAAGAGAATATTAGAAAAATTAAAGATATTTTAGAGGAGAAATACGCAGATAATGAGGAATGGCTTTCTCATATTGATGAGGCTGTCTATAAATATCAGAAAAAGACAGTCCGCAAGATGATTTTGAAAGACCATAAACGTCCGGACGGTCGTGATATTACAGAGATTCGTCCACTTAGCGCAGAGATTGATATTTTGCCTAGAGTTCACGGTTCTGGTATGTTTAAGAGAGGACAGACTCAGATTATGACTATCACAACTTTAGCTCCATTATCAGAGGCGCAGAAATTAGACGGATTGGATACACTTGAGACATCGAAGAGATATATGCATCACTATAATTTCCCATCCTACTCTGTAGGTGAGACAAAGCCTTCCAGAGGTCCAGGACGTAGAGAGATTGGACATGGTGCTTTGGCGGAGAGAGCGTTAGTCCCAGTGCTTCCAAGTGAGGAGGAATTCCCTTACGCAATCCGTACCGTATCTGAGACATTGGAGTCTAACGGTTCTACTTCTCAGGCAAGTATCTGTGCATCCTCCCTCTCCCTTATGGCAGCAGGTGTTCCAATCAAGAAACCAGTCGCAGGTATTTCCACTGGTTTAGTGACAGGAGATACAGACGATGATTATCTCGTACTCACAGATATTCAGGGACTTGAGGATTTCTTTGGAGATATGGACTTTAAGGTTGCTGGTACGAAGGACGGTATCACAGCGATTCAGATGGATATTAAGATTCACGGATTGACGAGACCGATTATCGAGGAGGCATTCCAAAAGACACATATTGCGAGAGAGTATATTTTGGATCATGTTATGAATCCTGTTATCTCAGAGGCGAGACCAGAAGTTGGAAAGTATGCTCCTAAGATTGAGCAGATGAAGGTTGACCCAGATAAGATTAGTGAGATTATCGGAAAACAGGGTAAGACAATTAACTCCATTATCGATGAGACAGGAGTAAAGATTGATATCTCAGATGAGGGAAATGTCGCAATCTGCGGTGTGGATGCAGATGGAATTAAGAGAGCGGCAGCAATTATTCGCTCCATCGTTGAGCCAGTACAGGCGGGCAGTCTCTATGAGGGTAAGGTTGTGAGAATTATGCAGTTTGGAGCTTTTGTTCAGATTGCTCCAAATAAAGACGGTTTAATCCATATCTCAAAACTCTCCAGAGAGCGTGTCAACAGAGTAGAAGACGTAGTCAATATCGGAGATATTGTTATTGTTAAAGTATTAGAAGTAGATAAGATGGGAAGAATTAATCTAGCTTTAAGAGAGAAATTAAGCTAAAGTTTAATTTTTGCTTGTAGAAGCTGCCAGGCGGGAGAATGGAGTAAGATTTTACTCACAAACTTGCTTGGCAGTTCACATAGTAGGAATAGGTGAAGAAAAGGAGATATAAGATGGCTTTGAAATTGAAAAGAAAATCAAAACTTCATACTATTCTTATTATTTTTCTTATTATCTTATGTTTTATCGGAGCGATATATATGGCTGGCGCCTTGTATTTTAGCAGACATTTTTTCCCAGGCACTATGATAAATGGGCAAAAAGTGGATAATCAATCAGCCACCTCAGTGAAGGAGAAATTGACGGAGGATGTCGCTGGTCACGATTTGACTCTTCTTGAGAGAGAGGAGAAGGAAGAAGTGATAGAGGCGAGAGATATCGGTGTCACTTTGGATTATAAGAATCTTGTATATCAGGCGGTCGTTAAGCAGAATCAGTGGATTTGGCCAAGAGAGATATGGAAAAAACATGAGATTCACTTGGAACCTGAGATGAGCTATGACGAGGAATTATTAAAACAGAAGATAGAAGAACTCGATATTATGAATCCAGAGGAAGATATTGCTCCAAAGGATGCGAGAATTGTCTTAAAAGATGACAAATTCTATATTGTTCGAGAGAGAAAAGGAAATCAACTAAAGAAAAAGACATTTCGAGAGATGGTACAGTCCTATGTCGAAAAAAGTCAGACAGCATTAGACTTAGAGCAAGAAAAATGCTATAAGAGTCCTAAGTATTGTGCGGAAGATGAGAAGGTGAGAAAAGCCCTAAAAGAAGCCAGAAAATATGCCTCATCCTCGATTCTATATGAGTTAGACGGGGAGAGTAAGGTACTGAATAACGAAGAGATCAATCATTGGGTTTTGGTGGACAGTGATATGAAGGTGTCGCTCGATGAAGATAAAATCCAAGAGTACGTCGAGGCATTAGCGAGTGAGTACAATACCGTTGGGCGCCCGATTAATTTTATCAATCACAGCGGCGAGTCGATGTTACTCGGCGGTGGAACCTTTGGCTATGAGATAGATGAAGACAAAGAAGTGAAAGAAATAGTCAAAGATATTAAAGAGGGAAAAAGTATAACAAGAAAACCAGTTTATTCTCATGAGCCTCCATCAGAATCTTCCACGGGCTATTGGAGCACATATATTGAGATTAATATTGCACAGCAGCATATGTGGATGGTAAAAGATGGGCAGGAGCTTGTGTCCACTGACGTCGTCACAGGAGATGTGACAGAGGGAAATGGAACTCCGACTGGTGCTTATTATATTTTTTATAAAGAAAGGAATGCAACATTGAAGGGGCAGGGATATGCCTCACCAGTTAGCTATTGGGCCGCATTTAATAATAATGTGGGAATTCATGATGCATCCTGGCGTAAGTCATATGGAGGGACGATTTACGAAGGTAATGGCTCTCATGGCTGTATTAATACGCCGTATAGTAACGCAAAGACGATTTGGGAAAATGTGGAACTGGGAACTCCTGTTTTCGTGTATTAATCGTCCAACAAAATAAAAGTTGTGGGAAAGGGGAAAAGAAAGGAAATAAAATGGAAAGGGAAAAGAAAGAAAAACAAGCAGAAGAAAAGCAAAAGGAACAAAAGCCAGTCGAGCAAAATCAAGCAAAACAAAATCAAGAACAGAAAACAAAATCTGCTGCTAGTTTTGGAGAGAAGACAAAATCACTGTCCAAGACGAAGAAGATTATTATCGGTGTGGTAGCTGTCTTACTCGTTATCTACGTGATTGGTGTTTTGTTTTTTCACTGGCATTTTCAGTTGAATACAACATTAAACGGACATAAGGTTGATTTTAAAAATGGAAGTGATGTAAAAGCAGAGCTGACAAAGACTTTATCGGACCACGATTTAATCTTAGTGGAGAGAAACGATAAAAAAGAAGTGATTAAGATGTCAGATATCGATGCTTCCTTAGAGTATAATAACGGTGTCTATAACACGTTGAGAAAACAAAATGAGTTTTTATGGTTTATTAACTGCTTTAGAAAGAAAAATCTCACATTGGAGGCAGACATTTCTTATGATGCAGATAAACTCGAGGAGATAGAGTCAAATCTCACTTGTCTGGATAAGAAAAATGATATCGATGTAGAAAATGCAAAGGTAGAATATAAAGACGGAGCATTCCAGATTGTGCCAGAGGTACTTGGAACAGAAGTAGTGAAGAAAGAATTACATAAACAGATTGTGCAGGCTCTAAAAGAAGATAAAAGAGAACTGAATCTGGAAGAGGCTGGATGTTATAAAGAGCCAACCATCTATTCGACAGATAAGAAGGCGACCGATGCTCTGATAACAGCTCAAAAGTATGCAGGTTCCAAGATTACATACCGTTTTGCCAGAGAGACAGAGGTTGTAAATGCTAAGAAAATCAACAAATGGATTACTTTTGATGACGAGTTAAATGTCGGAGTAAGCAAGAAGAAGGTTGGAGAATATATCGCCAAATTAGCGGATGAATATGATACAAATGGAAAGAGCATTAAGTTAAAATCTACCAATCAGGGAACTGTCACAGTACCAGGAGGTACGTACGGATGGACTATCGACCAGGATAAGGAGACAGAGAGATTGATTCAGCTGATTAAGCAGGGAAGAAGTGTAGAAAAAGAGCCATCTTACTCGAAGAGAGGAGAGAATGGAATTAGAACAAGTGTGAGCAGTAATCCAAAGACTTATATCGAGGTAAGTATCTCGGAACAACATATGTGGTTTTATAAGAATGGAAAACGTATTGTCGATACACCTGTCGTAACAGGTGATATTGTGAGAGCGGGAAGACGTACTCATACAGGAGCTTATTATATTTTCTATAAGCAAAGTCCTGCTGTATTAAAAGGAGCGAACTATGCTTCTCCAGTTACATTCTGGATGCCATTCCATAACGGCGAGGGAATTCACGATGCATCCTGGCGTGGAGCATTCGGTGGTTCTATCTATATGGGCGGCGGTTCTCACGGCTGTGTAAATACACCGTACTCTCAGGTGCGAGAGATTTATCATAATGCAGAAGTGGGTACACCGGTATTTGTATATTAAAAATCAATCTTCATAGGTTTAGGATGAATAGACGCCCGAAGGCAGGGCAAAGAGACCTTCCCAAAAAACACGTTCGTTCCCACGGTTTTTCGACATACGCTGATATATGCCGCTTCCCGCAAACTCGCACTTTCAGTGCTCAGACAGTGCTCCAGCGGCAAAGCTAAGTATATCGAAAAACCGCTCCACTCTCTATCGTTTTTGGGGAAGGTCTCTTTGCCCTGCCTTCGGGCTGTGTATTGGCGGATTGAGGTTCATTTATTTTTAATGAATAGCAAAATAATAAAGGGACTGTCGGAAAATAGATTTCCAGATAAGATATAGAGTTTTTGAGAAAACTTATGCTATATCAAATTGGAAATCTATTTTCGATAGTCCCTTATTTTTGCTCCGCCTTGTAGAGCGAAAAATTATTCTGCATGTATCTCTTCGTGGACAATCTCTTGAACTGCCTCTGGGACATCGGCCTGAGCTTTCTTATCCGTTTCCTTGAAGAAGAGATGGCGTGGGATACCGTCCACCATGACAGGAGGTACATCGCCTTGAATCAATGGGCGCGCATAGTTGATAAATTCATCAGAAATATATGTACCATTGTTGATAATCCAGTCTTGTGGCAACATCTTCTCAACATTAGAAATCTTATGTACGTCATGAATCTCTGTTGTACATTGATATGGGTCGTCTGAAACTCTCTTTAAGATAATCATCTTACCGTTATCTCCGTCAAGAGCAGCCTTAACAGCAGCTCCACCTGCCTGGAATGCCTCGTTGATATCGATTCTGGAAGCTAAATGAGAGGCACATCTTTGGAGGGAACTTAGCTCGATTGCTCTAGTTTTACATCCAATCTCTGTGGCAACTTTATTGCAGAGATAACGAGCAGTACCAGTGAGCTGTTTATGACCAAAGGCGTCAACAAAATCTGCATTGTCAGAAAGTTCGCAGACATAGCGACCGTCCTTTAGACGAATACCCTCAGAGACAGCGACAACAACAGATTTCTTGGTTTTTTGTAATTCTCTTACTCTGTTAATAAAATCATCTACATCAAAAGCTACTTCTGGGACATATACGAAATCTGGACCGTCACAATCCTCGCTCTTAGAGAGCATAACAGCTGCAGTTAGCCATCCGGCATTTCTACCCATAACCTCAATAATTGTGACTAACTCATTACCGTATACAACACCGTCACGAATACATTCTTTTGTAACAGTACCAATGAATTTGGCTGCACTTCCGAATCCTGGCGTATGGTCTGTCACTGCTAGGTCGTTGTCAATTGTCTTAGGTACGCCTACAAAGCGACATGGATGTCCTGTGACAATAGCGTAGTCAGAGAGTTTACGGATTGTGTCCATGGAGTCATTTCCTCCGATATAGAAGAAATATCCAATCTCTAATTCATCTAGGATTTTGAAAATCTTATCATAAACTGCTCTATCTTCATGAATTTCAGGTAATTTATAACGGCAAGAACCGAGGTAAGCAGATGGAGTTCTTTTTAATAACTCAACATCTAAGTCACTCTTAATATGTTCGGATAAATCAACATATCTTCCCTCTAAAAATCCCTGAATACCATTTCTCATACCGTAAACTTTTCCAGCTCTATCTCGGGCTGTACGATATACACCTGCTAAACTGGAGTTAATAACAGAAGTAGGTCCGCCTGACTGTCCAACGATTACATTATTTCCCATTGTAATTTCCTCCTAAATTAATGTCATTTCTTTTTCGATTTTATGCTGTCTACAAATCTCCTTTGGATATATCAGCAATCATAAGATAGATTATATCAGATATTACTAAATTTAACAATATTTGTTTTGGTTTTTTATTAAAAAATTCAAAGTTTTTCTTTTCTGTGGATTGAGAATTTGATTTTTTGCTGGATTTTGTAGGTGTTTTATGGGGGATTTATGGAGAATTTTATGGATTTATAGGAGGTGAGAGGGAGGCGTGGAATAAGAAGGGGATTTATGGAATTTGAGGAGTTTGATAAAGGGTTATGGGTTTGAGGGGTGATAAAGGGTTATAGGCTTGAGGAAGCTTGATGAGAGGGTTTATAGGCTTGAGGGAGTTTGATGGGAGGGTTTATAGGTTTGAGGGAGTTTGATGAGAGGGTTTATAGGCTTGAGGGAGTTTGATGAGAGGGTTTATAGGCTTGAGGGAGTTTGATGAGAGGTTTATAGATTTAGGGGATGGGGAACGGATGGTAGGAGCGGAGGGAGACGCTAAGAGAGCAAACAGATATCTTCTCCGAAAACACGTTCGTTCCCACGGTTTTTCGACATACGCTGATATATGCCGCTTCCCGCAAACTCGCGCCTTTGGCGCTCAAACAGTGCTCCAGCGGCAAAGCTAAGTATATCGAAAAACCGCTCCACTCTCTATCGTTTTCGGAGAAGATATCTGTTTGCTCTCTTGGCTGTGTACTGGCAAAATGATTTAGCCTTAGCTTTTCTAGGGAAAGTGAACTAATCGGATACAAATGTCCGATGACGCCTGCCTTAGATTTTTAAAAGTTGGGAAAGGGGTGGTTGAAATATGTATGTAACCTCGAAAGTATAGTTATAGTTACGATTGAGGGATTGAAATACTCTAAAATATGTGGATATGGCTATAGTCACGGTTGAGGGATTGAAACATTCTAAAATACTCGTATATGGCTATAGTTGCAGTTGAAAAACTAGAATATCCAAAAATACCCATAAAAATATAGTTATCATTACAGTCGGAAAACCAGAATATTCAAAAGTCCCCGTAAAGACTAGTTATTATTACAGTTGAAAAACTAGAATATCCCAAAATGCCTGCAAAAACTAGTCATTATTACAGTTGAAAAATCAGAATATCCAAAAGCATCCGTAAAAACTAGTTATCATTACAGTTGAAAAATCAAAATATTTAAAAGTACCCATAAAAGCATAAGCATAGCTATGGTTGAAAAGTCAGAATACTCAAAAATGCCTGTAAATACACAGCTATAGTTATGGACAAAAAAGTTAAAAAATTAAAATGAATTATAGGTATTTAAGTCATATGCTACGATAATCTGACACATCAACGGTTAAAGCACACCTCGTTCTTACATACGTTTACTTCTAAATATACTTGAAAGCATATAAAACGAATGAATTTCTATAAGAATTCCACTACTCAAAATACTTTTGTATTCATTAGCGATAACATAGGGTTCATGTCAAGACCTATTGATATTATAATAGACACACTGAAAAATTCAATATTTTTGTGCTATCTATCCCACATCTGAAAGAATGGAATTTTCGTATATTATTATAAAATTTTTGTAAGTAAAAAAGCAGGGAAATCATATTGAAGCTATGTAGTAGTTGACCTTGAAAAAAGAATTTTATCGAGATTTGCCAATACACAGCGAAGGGAATTTTATTGAGTTTCGCCAATACACAGCGAAGAGAATTTTATTGAGTTTCGCCAATACACAGCGAAGAGAGTTCGTCGATATGTCCTCTAAAAACGATAGAGAGTGGAGCGGT
>JAUUSJ010000318.1 GCA_030841965.1 Blautia sp. | reverse complement strand
GGAGGCGGCAAAAATCAGCGTATGTCGAAAAACCGTGGGAACGAACGTGTTTTTCAAAAACATACCGACGAACTCTCTTCGCGTCTATCCCCATTACATCAAGAAAGCATAATAAGCAAAAACTTACTATGCCTCTTTCCCTGTTATAATATCTACAATACGTTTCGTCGCATTCTTGTCGAGATAATCATACTGCTGTTTTATAAAGTCTTGATATCGCTTTGTATGCACATCTAAATGAGAAAATGCCTCTATAACCGCATCCATATCTCGAACTAAAATTCCTGGTGCATTTTCCTGATAACTATTATAAAATCCTCTATCATAATGCTCCAAATCATAGGCGTATAGAATAATCGGCTTTTGAAGCAGTACATATTCCACTACCGTTGAAGAATAATCGTTAATCAGCACGTCAGATACGATAAATAAATCTTTAATATCTGGATACTCCGTCATATCTACACATCTGTCTGGAAGGCTTGGCATAGTTCCGCGAATTTGAGGATGCAGGCGAATCAAGATAACCCATTCCTCTCCTAATGCATTTGCCAACTTCTCCATATCGAATTTCTCTAAAATCTTATTATTCTCCTCATCCGTCTCTCGAAAAGTCGGCGTATATAAGACAAGCTTCTTTTCTCTCAATTCTGGATATCTCTTATAAAATCTCTCACTCGAATATCTTTTCTTCCTATTGTCAAAATAAAAATCAGTCACTGGGATACCTGTGGCAAAAATTCTATCTCTGCCAATACCAAATGCCTCCTCGTAATAAGGAATAATCTGACTAGAGCTGACAAAAAGATGTGTGACACGTTGATTCCCTTCTCTGACAATCTCTCTCACTTGCTCATCAGACTCCGTACTAAGCCCAAATCTCTTAAACGCTCCAACCCCATGCCAAAATTGAACAATTTTTACATTTTCAGCGGGATTCATATAGGCAAGCGGCAAAAAATTATCATTCAACAAAATATACTCTGATGTCGCCAAATGATAATTAACTCCGACAAAAAACTGTAATCCGCCAATCATTTTCTTTAAATACTTTGCTATTCCCTTTTTATCTGTCTGAAATAATGCTCTTTTTGATATTTTAATAAATTTATATTCGGGGTCTCTCCTTCTCATCTCTTCATAAACATAGCGAATATTCCCTTGAAACCTACAGTCATGGAGCATCCAAAGTACAACCTTCTTTTCTCTCACCGAAAAAAATATGCGAAAAATGTGAAAAAGCATCCCATATAGCCAATATCCTATTTTTTTCATTACTTAACTTACTCGAGCACTCGTAGCTTTCGCCGCGAGAGAAGAGCCGCTCTCCTTTCCATCAACATACTCTTCCTAAACTTCCCAACAAAAATATCTTTTCATTAGTTCTATTATTTTCTACTATTTTATTATAAATATAGCATCTGTAAAAGTCAATGAATGACCTATTATTTCAAGAAAATTTTACTTTTTCTTTATTATTCATAACTATTTTGTTCAAAGAAATTTTACCTCTTCTTTATTTTACAACCATCTAAACAACCCTATCCCTTTATCTTTTAAAAAATTTCAATCCTTAACACCTCATTCTATTAGTGCCTCACCGCCACTCAAACAATAAATCAAAAAACTCTCTTCCAACTATTCTCCTCAAATTTCGCCAATACAAAAATAACAAATAAAAACTCTTTGCCAACAACTTCACTCAGATTTCCTCAGCACTCAAACAACAAACTAAAATCTCTTTGCCACAATTTTACTCAAATTTCGCCAATGCAAAAATAACAAATAAAAACTCTTCACCAGCAACTTCACTCAGATTTTCCCAGCACTCAAACAACAAACTAAATCTCTTTGCCACAATTTTACTCAAGTTTTGCCAATGCACAGCTGAGAGAGGAGAAAGGGATATGCCCCGAAAACGATAGAGAGTGGAGCGATTTTTCGATATACTTAGCT
>JAUUSJ010000317.1 GCA_030841965.1 Blautia sp. | reverse complement strand
ACGGGAGTTTGACAGTTGAATATTGAAAAAAATGCTTGCAGGCCTCATAATACCTGCTTTTTTTGTGTCAAATTTTCTGTTTTATTTTATAGTATTATCTAGCGATATTATGTAGTGTATGATATACTATATCCAGGAGGGATTTGCCATGAAAGTAACTACGTCAAAATCAAAAAATTCTGAATCCTTTTATATCGCAAAAAGTTACATTAACAATAAAGGAAAAAGTACTTCTGTTAATGTACGAAAGCTTGGAACACTCAAAGAACTTTTAATCGAGCATGGACCGACTCGTGATGACGTTATGAAATGGGCAAAAGAAGAGGCACGTTTGGAAACTATAAAATATAAAAAAGAACAACAAGCAAAAGCTGTTCCTATCACTTTCCACTCTGATCAGAAACTTGATTACAACCAACAGGTTCTTTATCGTGGTGGGTATCTTTTCCCACAAGCCTATTATTATCGACTTCAGCTTGATAAGACATGCCGGAAATTAAGAGATAAATATAAATTCAAATACGACATTAATGCAATCCTTTCGGATCTTATTTATGCAAGGATACTTGATCCAACCAGTAAACGTTCTTCTTACAAGATCGCTTCTGAGTTTTTAGAAAAACCTTCTTATCAATTGCACGACCTATATCGTTCCTTAGATGTTCTTGGAAATGAAGCTGATTTTATCCAATCAGAAGTATATAAAAACAGCCATCTTCTAGGAAAAAGAAATGATAAGATCCTCTACTATGATTGTACGAATTACTATTTTGAGATTGAACAGGAAGACGGTGACAAGAAGTACGGAAAAAGCAAAGAACATCGCCCAAATCCAATCATCCAAATGGGAATGTTCATGGATGGAGATGGTATTCCACTTGCTTTTTCACTATTCCCAGGAAACGCAAATGAACAAACTTCCCTGAGACCATTAGAGACAAAAGTACTTCAGGATTTCGGCTGTACCAAATTTATTTATTGTAGTGATGCAGGTCTTGGTTCAGAAGCAATCAAACGAATAAACCATGCAGGGGAGCGGGCTTTTATCGTCACGCAGTCTATTAAAAAGTTAAATAAAGAGGATACGAAGTGGGCTTTAGATAAAAACGGATTTAAGCGCGTGTCGGATGACACCCCTGTCAATCTTTCAGAAATCCCAGATGATGATAACGGATTGTATTATAAAGATGAACCTTACACACCTCATACCTTGCATCAACGGCTCATCGTAACCTATTCACCGAAATACGCACGGTATCAGAAATCTATAAGAGAATCCCAGGTAGAACGTGCCGAAAAAATGCTTCAGACCGGAAATATAAAAAAAGAGCGTAAAAATCCAAACGACCCTGCCCGCTTTATTGGAAAAGTTGCGGCAACTGAGGATGGAGAAATCGCAAAAATCCATAACTATCTGGATACAGAAAAGATTGAGCTGGAAGCATTGTATGACGGAATATATGCTGTAACTACGGATCTGTTAGATGATGATGTGAAGGACATTTTAAAAGTCAGCGAAGGCCGTTGGGAAATCGAGGAATGCTTCCGTATCATGAAAACCGATTTTGAGGCAAGACCTGTATTCCTTCATGATGATATACGCATAAAAGCACATTTTCTTATCTGCTTCCTCGCATTAGTAATCTATCGTTATCTTGAAAAAGACTTAGGAGATGTCTTCAGTTGTGAGACAATCTTAGATAAATTAAGAACTATGAATTTCGCCGATATACAAGAACAAGGTTTTATTCCACTTTACAAACGGGATAAGCTGACAGATGCATTACATGATGCTTGTGGTTTTGAAACGGATTATAAATTCATCACAAAGAGTCAGATGAAAAATATTCAGAAAAAAAGTAAGGGTCGAGAATAAAATACTATAGTTTAAAACGACGCCAAAAATCGCTGAACCCCAATGAAACCAAGGGACACAGCGATTTTTTCATTTCTCAACTGT
>JAUUSJ010000105.1 GCA_030841965.1 Blautia sp. | reverse complement strand
CTTCAATCTTAACTAAATGACATTGCTTTGCCGCTGGAGCACTGTTTGAGTGCCGAAGGCGCGAGTTTGCGGGAGGCGGCAAAAATCAGCGTATGTCGAAAAATCGTGGGAACGAACGTGTTTACGGGGCATATCTCTGTCTCCTCCCTCAGCGTCTATTCTCATATTAACATCTATCCCCATCCCCCTTCTCAAACCCAAAACAATTCGAGCTTCGCACAAGAGTTGAAAAATAAAAAATTCTATGCTAAAATCAAAAAAGCAAATCCATTCAAACATTTTCAAAAATCAGAAAAACATAAATCATAAACAAAGAGGTGCAGAGAATGAAACTTACCATATTAGGAACCGGAAACGCAATGGTAACCAAATACTATAATACCTGCTTCGTCCTAAGCGAAGACAATCATCACTTCATGGTAGACGCCGGCGGTGGCAATGGCATTATGCAACAACTGAAGAAAGCGAACCTTGATTGGAGCGATATGAGAGATATCTTTGTGACCCATAAACATATCGACCATATCACAGGAATGATTTGGATGATTCGTCTTTTTGCCCAGAATATGGTGGCAGGTAAGATAGATGGAGACGTCAATATATACGCCCATGATGAAGTAATAAAGATTTTACATAAACTATCCAATATGCTTCTCATAAAAAAACAGGCGAAGATGGTTGGCAAGAGAATTCACTTAATCACAGTGGAGGACGGCGAAGAATATGAAATCTTGGGAAAGAAAGTGACATTTTTTGATATTCAGTCCACAAAAGACAAACAATTTGGCTTCACAATCCAGCTAAATGAGAACGAGAAGTTAACTTGCTGTGGAGACGAGCCATATAAAGAATGCGAGGAAAAGTACGCAAAGAATAGTACTTGGCTTATGCACGAAGCATTCTGTCTCTATGACCAGGCGGATATTTTTAAGCCTTATGAAAAACATCATTCCACCGCCAAGGATGCCGCCATATTGGCAGAAGAATTAGGTGTCGAGAACTTGATTTTATACCATACAGAGGAGGCAACCTTTGGGAAGAGAAAGGAATTATACACGAAGGAGGCAAAGCAATATTTTGGCAAAGCAGTCTACGTGCCAGATGATTTGGAAACCTTTGAACTGTAAATGATTGTGATTTCGTGCATGGCTAAATTATTCTAAATTTTTTTGTCAAATTTTAGGCAAAATCTTGACAGTCATGGAAAAATAAAAGTATAATAAAAAAGAGAAGTGACTACATAAGAACTCGTATTCTTTCATTGATTTAAACTTTGGGAAGACTCGGGTTCTATTTTTTTGCGGTATCAAGTGCTGAGAGTTTAGAAATAATAAAAATCACAATAATAAGATGTTGGGGTCAAAAGGTCTTTTGACTCTGGTATCATGAAAAAATATCGCAAAGCGAAAGGAGAAGTGAAATGAAATATGATGTAATTATTATCGGGGCGGGACCTGGAGGGATTTTTTCTGCCTATGAGTTGATTCAAAAAAATAAAGATTTAAAGATTGCTATTTTTGAGGCGGGCAATTCACTGGAAAAGAGAAGATGCCCGATTGATGGAAAGAAAGTAAAAACCTGTATTCACTGTAGATCCTGTGCCATTATGAGTGGATTTGGTGGGGCAGGTGCATTTTCGGATGGAAAATATAATATCACAAATGACTTCGGCGGCACACTCTATGAGTATATTGGAAAGAGGGAAGCCGTGGAGCTGATGGAGTATGTCGATAAAATCAATATGGAAAACGGCGGGGAGGGAACGAAGCTTTACTCGACTGCTGGGACAGAATTTAAGAAAATTTGTATTCAGAATAAATTAAAACTTCTCGACGCTTCGGTTCGCCATCTTGGGACAGATATTAATTATATTGTGCTGGGGAATTTATATAAAAAATTGAGAGAGCGGGTAGATTTTTATTTCCTCACTCCGATTGAAAAAATAGAAGTATTAGAAAATGGATATCGAGTTTACTATAAAGACGGGCAGAGCGCAGAATGTGAGAAATGTATCGTATCCGTCGGAAGAAGCGGCAATAAATGGATGGAGAAAATTTGCAGTGAGCTTGAGATTCCGACCAAATCAAATCGCGTCGATATCGGTGTTCGTGTCGAACTCCCAGCTGTCATCTTTTCTCATCTGACGGATGAATTATATGAGAGTAAAATTGTATACCGCACAGAGAAGTTTGAGGATAATGTCCGCACTTTTTGCATGAACCCGTATGGAATTGTTGTAAATGAGAATACAAATGGAATTGTCACAGTAAACGGGCATAGCTACGAGGACCCAAGTCTTCGAACTGAAAACACAAACTTTGCCCTTCTTGTCTCCAAACATTTTTCTGACCCATTTAAAGATAGCAATGGATACGGTGAGAGTATTGCGAGACTCTCCAATATGCTCGGAGGCGGCGTTATCGTGCAGCGGTTTGGGGATTTAGTTCGAGGAAGAAGGAGCACAGTCAGTCGTATCGAGGAGGGATTGGTGACTCCTACTTTGGCGGCTACTCCTGGAGATTTAAGCCTCGTTTTGCCAAAGAGAATTTTAGATGGAATTATGGAGATGATATATGCGCTTGATAAAATTGCACCTGGAACTGCCAATGACGATACCCTCTTATACGGTGTCGAGGTGAAATTTTATAATATCGAGGTGGACTTAGATGAGAATCTTGAGACCAAAAAATATAAGGGACTCTATATTATCGGAGATGGCAGTGGAGTGACTCACTCTCTCTCCCATGCATCGGCGAGTGGAGTTTACGTGGCGAGACAGATTCTAGGCGATAAAAGATAGCTAAAAAATAGAGAAAAAGCTGTCGCAAAAGTTTTTGATAGGATAGAAAATTGCCTGGTATTGCTTTTCTATCCTATGAAAGTTCAGGATGCAAAATTATCTGACCTGTTTTTCTTTGCGATAGCTTTTTGTTTTGATTAAAATACTCCCTTAAAGGTTTTTAGAGAAGCCTTGACCTCTTTTAGAATCTCCTTGCTCTCTGAAGTGAGCATGGCGGTAATCGTATAGCTTGTCTGAGGAGTATAATAAATATTCGTTACACTGTAGGCGGCTTCCCCGCCGTTATAGTGAATCGAGTAAGATAGATACTGCGTTCCGTCTTTTTGTGTTTTGGATTGAAAATCTAGAATTTTAAAGCTCACATCTGCGAAGGACTCTTTCAAAAGGGCGTTTAGCTCGTCTTTTGAGGAGGGAAGAAGAATATTTTCATTATCCTCTCCAGTCGCACATGTGATATCCATAAAACCATAGTCGGACTGAAAAGCAGTCAAATTTGCATCTTCCTCCGAGATTTCCCAGTTTGTGTCGGGTAAGGTGATGGAGAACTTTTTATTCTTATCTTCAAAAAAAGTACTTCCAGTTTTGGAAGGGTCTAATACAATATCATCATTCTCATCCGAGTTATCTTCCTGCTCCCCATTTACTTCTTCTAATGATGTAGAAGTCTCCGAGGAGATAATAGCCTGTTTTACCGAGTTATGACAGGAGCAAAAAATAAAGCAGAGAAGCAGGAAAGGTAAAATTTTATAGCGCATCGTTGAAATTTCTCCTTCAAAAAATATATTTAAAAATAGTTAAAATCCTTTCCCTAATGATTGGAATCGTTATCTGTATAGTATTTATCAATAATCTTTTCCACAATCTGCTTCCGGATATAGATATCATAGCTTAACATGGAAATAAAAGAAAAATCCGTTAAAAACTCTCTATCTTCTTCATTACAATCAGAAAAAGTTTTGTTTGCCTCCTCGTTCGTTTTTATTACTTGTTTTTCAATCTCGTAGTAATATTCATGCTCAATATTAAAAATTTCTTCGTATATTTTTGTAAAATTAATTGCATCCTTCTCTGAATTTTCGTAATATTTTTCTGTCAGAGGACCGAGTAAACTTTGAATATCAGAGATAGATAAAATATTTTTAAAATAATAAATATATACGAGCAGATAGAGTTGATTTTTGGAATATTTCTTCTTTGTAGGAGGCGGAATCAGTTTATTTTTGGCATAATTATTAATCATTGTCTTTGTCATAATCTTATCTGATTCGTACCGCTTACTCTTTTCTAGCTGATTATCCATAAAAGTGAGAACTTGGTCCATATAAAGGTCAATATTAGGAAAATCTTCTGGTTTAATATAGTCAAGATGAATCCACTGTTTTAGCCAATTTATCTTCTCATTATTCTGCATGGATACACTCTCCTTGGTCTTTCTTGAAAGCAGTCTTAGAGTCAACGATTATGATTTCATCGAGGCTTTTTTTCGCCATGAAAGCTTCTTCCTCCAAAACTCTTAATTTCTCTTGTCTATTTCTTTCTAAAATGCTTAAAAACTTATCTACGGAGCTATTTAGTATTAGTTCTTCTGGAAAATGAAGTTCCCTAAGAAGTGGCTCAGAGTAGTTGTGATTGCCCACATCGGCATCGACATGAGAGTCACTGTCCATAATAATTGGAACTTGATATTTTTCACAGAATGCTAACATAGAAGTTAGATTTTCTCTCGCATTTTGTCTCGCCCCTCTCGGGTTTAGTGAGCTATTATTAACTTCCAAGATTGTGCTGTACTTTTTGGCAGCCTTTACGAGAAGTTCATAGTCAAGAGGATAGTAGGAATCATCAGGATGTCCGATAATATCTACGTATTTATTCCTCATAACACCGATAAGAGCGGCAGTATTTTGTTCCTTTGTCCCTGATTTGATACAAGGATAGTGGAGACTGGCGATGCGAATATCTGTCTTTACTAAGACATCATCATCGAGGTCGACGGTTCCATTATAGTCCATAATATTAAGTTCTACGCCAAACATTAACTTGACGCCGAATTTCTCCCGTGGAATGACACGGAAATTTTGAAAATAAATTTTTCCACAGCTTCCTGGCATCATAGGGGCATGCTCTGTGATACCGAGTAATTCTAATCCCTTCTCACTAGCAGCCTTTGCCATCTCTGTGATTGTTGAGTAGGCATGTCCACTGGCAATTGTGTGGCTATGCATATCTAGTACATATTTCATGATTTTATTAACCAAGCCCAGATGGGCGCGAGGCTCTATCTAAAATAATCTATCTGTTCATACAGGTAATGATAAATAAAAGCAGATATAACCTCGTATCTTCCTTTCTAAGTTTAATTTGAATGATAGGGGTCAAAAGGTCGAAAACCCGATGAAAGCTTGCTTGCAAGAGGCTTTTGACTTTTTGACCCCCAAAAAACATGGAGCTACTCCTTAAAAGTAGCGTCCTCTTCTTGGAGTTCCTTCTCCCAGCGAAGGATACTAAGAGCAAACGTAGCCAAGGAGACGCCTGCCACGCAGATACAAGATAGGCGAAGTCCTTTTTTTAGTTTTTTTGGAACTAAGAGTCCAATCAGCATACTGATGGACATAAATGCAAATCCAAGAAGAGCAATATTTTCTAATTCCATCTTTGGAGCGTATTTTACGAGTTTTTCTTTTATTAAATCTAAATTCATAGCTTCCTCCTTTTGGAAAATATGATATTACTTAAGCTGTCTTATCTCTACACAAAATATAGGACAAAACAAGCTTATTGTTTCAGCCGATTAAGAACCATATCATAGCCGTCGTTTCCGTAGTTAAGAGAGCGGTTGACCCGACTAATTGTCGCTGTAGAGGCTCCTGTCTTTTCTGCAACTTCCAGGTAAGTATGATGTGCCCGCAGCATTTTGGCTACCTGTAATCTCTGTGCGAGAGATAAAATCTCATTGACTGTGCATAAATCTTCAAAAAAATCAAAGGATTCTTCTCTATTTTCTAGGCAGAGAATCGCATCGAATAGTTCTTCTACAGCTTTTGTTCGGATTGCTTTTCCCAAAATCCCACCTCCAGTCTTTCCTATGTTCTAATAATAACATTTCAGTGTGATGAAGTAAAGAGAAACGAATGGTTTATTTTCTCTTTTTTTGAATATACTCGCTCGGTGTCATCCCCTTTTTCTTGTGAAACATCTTTGAAAAATATAAATTATTTTCGTATCCAACAGAGTTTGCCACCGCAGTGATGGATAAATCTGAGTGTTTCAGTAAATGACATGCCTGCTTTAAGCGAAAATCAGATAAATATTGCTTAGGAGATAGCCCGAGAGTCTGAATAAATGCGCGGTATAGATGACTTCTGCTAATTCCGACATAGGCGGCGATATCGTCAACCGTAATGGGAAAAGAATAGTGAAAGGCTATATAGTCGATTCCCTTTTTGGCATAATTGCGGTAAAAATCGCTCGCAGATGGTTGCGGAGGGTTTTCTTCCATAAAAAGAGCGAGAGTCAGATAGAGCTCTCCTGTCATCTGAACTGCCTGTAGGATTTCCGTTCCTCTTACTTGATATATTTTTAAAAGTTGCTCTATAATCTGTTCTTTTTTCTCGGAATTGGAGATGACGGGGGAGTCGGGAGAAAAAAGAGTGGATTCCAAGATAAGAGGTGCATCACTTCCAGCAAATCCAACCCAGTAATACTCCCAAGGTTCCTCCTCGTCTGCGAAATAGCTTACTTCTGTATAAGGGTAGATGAGAAAGGTATCTCCAGCGTGCAATGTGTATTTTTTTTCTTTTGTACAGTAATAGCCTTTTCCAGAGACAACGTGGTGGATTAAAAAATGGTCGCGGACGCCGGGACCCCATTGGTAAAGGGGTTCACATTTTTGATGTCCTACGTTATAGACGGAGAGAGAAAAGATTTCGGTGTCTTCTACTTTGTATGAGTTTTTGAATGTGTCGTTAAGCATGATGCTTTCCTCCTTTTTCAGTGTGTTGGTATGTAATGTGGGTGTGTAATGTTGGTTCGGATTAGGGGAGGGGGATGTATGTGGGATGTAGGGGTGGGTGTAGGGAGACGCAAAGAGAGGAGGCAGGGATATGTCCCATAAACACGTTCGTTCCCACGATTTTTCGACATACGCCGATTTTTGCCGCCTCCCGCAAACTCACGCCTACGGCGCTCAAACAGTGCTCCAGCGGCAAAGCTAAGTATATCGAAAAATCGCTCCACTCTCTATCGTTTCTGGGGCATATCCCTGCCTCCTCTCTTTGCTGTGTATTGGCTAGATATTAGAGGGGTTCTCTGCCCTTGGTTTACGTGATATTTTAAGTTTATTTCCTTAGCCTTGCACTTGAGAAGCTTTAGTAACATCCTGTATTTCATTTTTGAATAGTCTAATTATTTATTATTTTAGAAGTTTTGGATTATTGTAGATACCACTCCTTTTTTAAACCATCTATATTTATAACACCAGTTTACAATTTTTAATATTTTAAGAAAATAAAAAATGCAAATTCAATCTCTTAGTGGTATGACACTAGTTTACAAGTTTTTGTCTTGGATTCTTCTACTTATTATACTACAAGAAATTGCATTTGTATCTTTTTTATTTTCTTAAAATGTTAAAAAATTGTAAACTGATACTTAGCAATATATTCTATGTCTCCTGATAAATAATAAATAATACATCATTTCTATGAGCTTCTCTAATACATAATTGAGAGAATAAGCTTATCATATTCAAAATTAAAAAAATAGAGATAGAGAATATTATCATAGTTTCTTCAGATACCGATATTGAAAAGAAAATATTACCAGAGTTGCCAGTTACCAATATTAATTAAGAGAACATTATGCAAAGTTGTCAGTTAAAAATATTAACAAGAAAACATTACCAAAGTTTTTTTAGTCACAAATATTAACAAGAGAATATTATGAAAGCTTTCCAAGTTGCAATATTAATAGTAGAATATCACTAGAGTTTTGCCAGTACACAGCGAAGAGAGCCGACAGATATCTCCTCTGAAAACGATAGAGAGTGGAGCGATTTTTCGATATACTTAGCTTTGCCGCTGGAGCACTGTTTGAGTGCCGTAGGCGCGAGTTTGCGGGAGGCGGCAAAAATCGGCGTATGTCGAAAAATCGTGGGAACGAACGTGTTTTCAGAGGAGATATCTGTCGGCTCTCTTCGCGTCTCTTTTCATTCCCATTGCGTCTCCATTGCATCACCCAAAAATAATGCAACAAAATTACATGAATAAAAAACATTTTCCCATTGAATAGAATATCGAAATACTGCATAATGAATATAACAAAACAAGAAAGCAAAGCTCAAATTAATAAATTTTAAGAGAGCTTATCATATGCAAGGAAGAAAGGAAGAGTGAAAATGAAAGTTTTAGTATTAGGTGGAGCAGGTTATATCGGGTCTCATACAGTATATGAGCTCATCGATGACGGACAGGATGTAGTAATTATTGACAATTTAGAGACAGGTCATATCGAGGCGGTACACGAAAAAGCTAAATTTTATAAGGGCGATATCAGAGACAGAGCATTTTTGGATGACGTATTTTCAAAAGAGACAGATATCGACGCCGTGATTCATTTCGCAGCGAACTCCCTCGTCGGAGAGAGTATGGTAAATCCATTAAAATACTACGACAATAACCTCTGTGGCACAAAAGTACTGTTAGAGGCATTGGTTGCGCACGGCATTGACAAGGTTGTATTTTCCTCCACGGCAGCGACATACGGAGAGCCAGAGCGTGTGCCAATTTTGGAGTCCGATAAGACAGAGCCTACGAATACATACGGTGAGACAAAACTTTCTATGGAGAAGATGTTTAAGTGGACAGGAAGAGCTCACGGACTTCGCTATGTATCTCTTCGTTACTTTAATGCTTGCGGTGCTCATCCAAATGGCAAAATCGGAGAGGCTCATAACCCAGAGACACATTTAATTCCTTTGATTCTTCAGGTTCCAAATGGTCAGAGAGAGGCAATCAGCATTTTCGGAGATGACTATGATACGATAGATGGAACATGCGTGAGAGATTATATCCATGTATTAGACTTAGCACAGGCTCATATCTTAGCTGTGAAGTATTTGATGGCAGGCAATGAGAGCAATATCTTTAATTTAGGAAATGGTGTTGGACATACAGTAAAACAAGTTATCGACACAGCTAGAAAGGTGACGGGGGACCCAATTAAGGTCGAGATGGCACCTAGAAGAGCGGGAGACCCAGCTACTTTGATTGCATCCAGCGCAAAGGCGAAGGAAGTTCTCGGATGGAAGCCAGAGCATGACGATTTGGAGGAGATTATAGCGACAGCTTGGAATTGGCATAAGAATCATCCACATGGCTTTGCCGAATAATAAGTTTATAGGTTGAATCGGAGGAAAAAGGTATGAATGAAGCAGTTAGTAAATTAGTGAAATATGGCTTGGATTGTGGGTTATTGACAGAGGATGATAAGGTATATGCGACGAATCTTATTTTGGAGATTTTGAAACTGGACGATTTCGAGGAAGTAGAGGTGACGGGCGAGGTTGACCTTGAGGCGGTTTTAAAAGAGATGCTTGACTATGCAGCTGAGCAGGGAATTTTGGAGGAGAATACGGTCGTACATAGAGATTTACTAGATACGAAGATTATGAACTGTCTGATGCCAAGGCCATCCGAGATTCGAAGAACGTTTAAGGAACTCTACGCAAAGGACCCAAAGGAAGCGACAGAGTATTATTATAAGCTTAGCAAGGATTCAGATTATATTCGTACTTACCGTGTGAAAAAAGATATGAAATGGGTTGCGAGCACAGAGTACGGTGATTTGGATATTACTATCAATCTCTCAAAGCCAGAGAAGGACCCAAAGGCAATTGCAGCGGCACTTAGCGCAAAGCAATCAGCTTACCCAAAATGCCAGCTTTGTAAGGAAAATGAGGGATATGCAGGAAGATTAAATCATCCAGCTAGGGAAAATCACAGAATTATTCCACTTATTATGAATGGTGAGAACTTCTTTTTACAGTATTCTCCATATGTATATTATAACGAGCATTGTATCGTATTTAACGCGGAGCATACACCGATGAAGATTGACAGAGCAGCTTTTCGCAAATTATTTGACTTTGTCGCATTATTCCCACATTATTTCTTGGGTTCTAATGCGGACCTTCCAATCGTGGGCGGTTCTATCTTGACACATGACCATTTCCAGGGAGGACATTATACATTTGCTATGGCGAAAGCTCCGATTGAGACAAAGGTTACAATACCGGGATTTGAGGAGATTGAGGCTGGTATTGTGAAGTGGCCGATGTCTGTCATCCGAATTCGCCATAAAGATACAGAGGTTTTAGTGGATGCTGCGGATAAAGTACTAAAAGCTTGGAGAGAGTATACCGATGAGGATGCCTATATTTATGCTAAGACAGATGGAATTCCACATAATACAATCACTCCGATTGCGAGAAAGGTTGGAGATATGTTTGAGATGGACTTAGTTCTTCGCAATAATATTACGACAGAGGAATGCCCAGATGGTCTTTACCATCCTCATAAAGAGCATCATCATATCAAAAAGGAAAATATCGGATTAATTGAGGTTATGGGACTTGCCGTTTTGCCAGCTCGTCTAAAGAATGAGCTAAGAGATTTAAAAGAAGCGATACTTGCTGGAAAAGATTTAAGAAAAGACGAAGTATTAGCGAAACATGCAGACTGGGTCGATGAATTTTTGGCGAAATATGACGATGTCAATGCAGAAAATATCGATAAAATTGTTCAAGACGAGGTTGGACTTGTGTATGCGTCCATCTTAGAGCAGGCTGGCGTATATAAGAGAGATGAGAAAGGAAAGGCAGCATTCCTTAAATTTATCGCATCTATCTAGTAAATTTTTAGCGTTTATTCTATCGTGGGGTCAAAAGGCGTTTTGCCCCCGATAATTTGATACAGGAAAAGGAAATCGAAGTTATTAGTGGGTTTTGCTTTGATTTCCTTTTTCTTTTCAATTTTTTTCTCTTTGCTATGTACTGGCGAAATACGATAAAATTCTTTTGCAAGCAAGCTTGCATCGGATTTTAGACCTTTTGACCCTGGTATCATTACTATATAGTTTTAATATGAGTTCTCTGTTTTTTACTTACAAAAATTTTAGGCTATCGTCTGAGATTTAGACTCTTTACACGAAATAAAAAAACGTGTATACTAAGCCATATGGCAGATTTTGACGTTATGTATGCTCTTCTTCTATCGGATAAGCCTGTAAAACCCTTTGTTTTAGCTATGGGGAATGGCAATTGTTTAACAAAAGAAAGGATAGAATCTTTCCGAGAGGAAAGCATACAAGTAAAATCAGAAGAGGAAGTTGTCATATAATATATGCAAAGACGAAGTTTAAAAAGTGTAATAGGGTTACAGCTTGTACAGGTAGTGTCAAGAAAAATTTAAGATAAAGGAGAAAAGACAGATGGAAAAAACATTGATTAGCGGAGTAAAAAGTAGCACTGATATTGCCAGAGTTTCTGTGATTGGAGTGAAAAATGAGCCAGGGATTGCATATCAGCTTTTTGATATCATTGCGAAAAAGGGAATTAATATTGACCTGATTGTACAATCCGTGGGAAGAGAAAACACAAAGGATATTTCTTTTGTATTATCTCAGGATTTAGCTCAGTCAGCGGTGGAGGCGATTAAGGCAGATTTTGAGCCCGATTATAAGGAAATCGAGATTGACAATGATGTGGCAAAGGTTTCTATCGTGGGAGCAGGCATGATGAGTGATATTGGAACAGCGGCAAAGATGTTTGGTGCAATCTATGACGTCGGAGTTAATATCGAGACAATTTTTACATCAGAGATTAAGATTACAGTATTGGTAAAGGAAAAATATGCAGCTAAGGTTGTAGAGTCCATCCGAGAAAAATTAGTGGACTAATGAACATAGAAAAGCAATGGAGGAAGAAAAATGTTTGATTTTAGCGAGGTACAAAGTTTTGACCCAGAAGTAGCAAAGGCAATGGAGGATGAGCTTAAGAGACAGAGAAATAATTTGGAGCTGATTGCTTCTGAGAATTTAGTTTCTAAGGCAGTTATGGCTGCAATGGGAAGCCATCTGACGAATAAGTATGCAGAGGGATATCCTGGAAAAAGATATTACGGCGGCTGTGAGTATGTAGACGTTGTGGAAAATTTAGCAAGAGATAGAGCCAAAGAGCTTTTTGGATGTGAGTATGTAAATGTGCAGCCACATTCTGGTGCTCAGGCGAATATGGCAGTATTTTTCGCAGTGATGGAGCCAGGTGATACATTTATGGGAATGAATCTCGACCACGGCGGACATTTGACACATGGAAGTCCTGTCAATATGTCTGGAAAAAATTATCACTGTGTTCCTTACGGAGTCAATGACGATGGATTTATCGACTACGATAATGTAAGAAAGATTGCTCTAGAATGCAAACCTAAATTAATTGTGGCTGGTGCGAGTGCCTACGCAAGAGCTATCGATTTCAAGAAATTTAGAGAGATTGCAGATGAGGTCGGAGCAGTTTTGATGGTAGATATGGCTCATATCGCAGGTCTTGTGGCGGCAGGTCTACATGAAAGTCCAATTCCTTATGCCCATGTCACAACGACGACAACACATAAAACACTGAGAGGCCCAAGAGGTGGTATGATTTTATCTAGTGAGGAAGTGAATAAAAAATACAACTTTAATAAAGCTATTTTCCCAGGAATCCAGGGAGGTCCTTTGATGCATGTGATTGCGGCTAAGGCGGTATGCTTTAAAGAAGCATTATCAGATGAATTCAAGGCTTATCAGGCACAGGTTGTGAAGAATGCGAGCAAGCTTGCAGAGGCGCTTATGGAGCGTGGATTTGATATCGTGTCTGGTGGTACGGATAATCATTTGATGCTTGTGGACCTTAAGAAGTTTGATAAGACGGGAAAAGAAGTAGAGAAGTTATTGGATAGTGTTCATATTACATGTAATAAAAATACAGTGCCAAATGACCCGAAATCTCCATTTGTGACAAGTGGTATTCGTCTTGGAACACCTGCGGTTACAACGAGAGGATTGAAAGAAGACGATATGGAGCAGGTTGCAGAGGCGATTAAATTGGCTGTGCTTGACGGTGAGCTTGAGGCGGCAGAGGCGATTGTGAAGGGATTGACGCAGAAGTATCCTTTGTATGAGTAAACTTTCAAGTTAAAGGTGCGTGAGGGGGAGACGCTAAGAGAGCAGTCAGATGTTTATCCTGAGTTAGAGGTAAATTCTCAAGTTAAAGGTCGTGAGGAGGAGACGCTAAGAGAGCAGTCAGATGTTTATCTTGAGTCAGGGGTAAATTCTCAAGTTAAAGGTGTGTGGGGGGGAGACGCTAAGAGAGCAAGCAGATATCTCCTCCTAAAACACGTTCGTTCCCACGGTTTTTCGACATACGCTGATTTTTGCCGCTTCCCGCAAACTCGCAGCTACGCTGCTCAAACAGTGCTCCAGCGGCAAAGCTAAGTATATCGAAAAACCGCTCCACTCTCTATCGTTTTCGGAGGAGATATCTGCTTGCTCTCTTGGCTGTGTACTGGCGAAAATGATATTCGCAGATGTACTGATGCCATATGATTTTTATTGATGTTTTGTCGAGAAATGTCTTCTCTTATTAAAGTTCTTGTAGAGTTTCAAATAAGGAGAATACTATATTTGAGACTTAGCAATTTGATAGTGTATCAGTTTTAGAATTTTTTAGAATCCTAATTCTTCCTCGACTAAGATTACTTTAATACGGCCTGGGATTTTGGAAAAGCGGGTAATTACTGTCTGAGCACAGATGCAATCTGGACTTAAGCAGTCATTGCAAATTCCGGTCATGGCACAAGGTGTTTTACATCCAAGACGAATCGTATTCGCAGGACAGGCCTCTCTTTTGATTCTTTTTATTGCATCATCTACGTTATCTGTTATTTTATTCATGCTTGCTACAATAATTACGTTCTCAGGTCCATGGCAGAGAAGAGAAACACGGTTTGCGTTTCCGTCGATGTTAACAAGTTCTCCGTCCATTGTAATGGCATTAGAACTCATAAGGAAGTAATCAGCTACATATGCCTCCTTGAAAAACTCTTTCAGCTTTCCCTCTGCTTTTGCTTTCATTCTGTCAAGTACAATATAATCTGGATTATCCTGAATAAAGTCATTAAACCCGATTTCGGCTAAACTTTCAGACCCTCCCCAGGTGACAGAAGCGCCTTTTTTCAAGTATGACTTTACCTTCTCTAAAGCCTCTTCTTTGGTCTGTACATAGCTTGCCTCAAAGCAACGTTTTTCCATCTTTGCGATAATCTTTTCTGCTAATAATTTTTTTGCCTGTTGTTTTGGCGTCATATAATTCCATCCTTTCTCAAATACTTGTAATAAATATTTGTAATTGCATAGTAAAACCTATTTTAAAATACAGTTCTTTTGAAATTCATTATATCAAAAAAGATTAAATTTCTCAACAACAGATTAACTTGATAATTTGAGGAGTCAGTGGCAATAGACGGTCTCTTGTTTCTGCGTACTAGTAAAACCTTATAAAATTCTTTTTATAAGGACAATTACTATATAGTTTCAAGCTGAGTTCCCTGTTTTTTTATCTTATTATTTAAAGACAGAAATATCTAATAGGTTCCATGGCACGATAGCGTAAAATTTTTGTTAGTAAAAAAGGGAGAAACGTATATTGAAACTATGTAGTATCTCTCCTTGTAAAAAAATTTTAAATCTTATAAGGTTTTGCCAGTACACAGCGAAGAGAGACCAAAGATATGTCCTCTAAAAACGATAGAGAGTGGAGCGGTTTTTCGATATACTTAGC
>JAUUSJ010000104.1 GCA_030841965.1 Blautia sp. | reverse complement strand
CAGCGGCAAAGCTAAGTATATCGAAAAATCGCTCCACTCTCTATCGTTTTTGGGGATAGATATCGCTTCCCTCTCTTGGCTGTGTACTGGCTAGACGTTTTTGAAATTGCTTTCCATCAGTTCGCTGCAAATTGTGTAGGAGAAAAGTTTGAAGCAAATAATCTAAGAAGTTTCATAACCCCATCGGTGACTTTCGTAGAAAGGCGGATTATAAAAATGGAATTTATAATAGATAAACCAGAAAACCCATGTGTCTTTAGACCGTGGGATGAATGGCATTACCCCCGACGAAGTATATTAAAAATATTGTATTTCAACAAAACACATGATATAATGCAAATATGTAAGCACATCATATTCGTACTTTGACAAGTTAAAATAGATGGTTGTACTGTCTAATCGTACCGTACGTAAAATTTTAAACGTCAGTTAGCCTTCTGCAAAAAGTGTAGTCATACCGCTTACAGCAAAAAGTAACGTTGTGAGCCTTACGGCTCTATACACTAGTGGCGAAGTGGACACGCCAATAAGAATAAGGATTGCATAAGTAATCAAACTTCTTAAATAGGTGCGTAAGCACCTTAGAAGCCCATTACCTTTAGGTGATAGGTGGTTCACTACGGTACTAATACGACAACTTCCAACTTATATTATGGGATCGATACTTTTCTATAAAATTTTTTCTTATAGTGGAAAACCGAAATATAATACAACAAAGATGATTGTACTGGCAACGGCTATATTTTATGTCACAAAAATCGTAGGGCCATTGGTATGGACAAAAATAGATATGAATCTCAATCTTCCAGAAGAAGATTTCATGAAGATTGTGTATATTGCCATATTAAATCTTATAACAGGAAGTATGAAAGTTTTTTTATTAAAATTATGCTTGAGCAAAAATTTAATCGTCGGAAAAACTCAAATTTCTTCTGTCACATTTCTTTTTAGTTTCGTGCTTGTGATGGAATACTTTCTAACTAAGAAAGGATTTTCATTGCACAATACGAAACGTTAATCAGATTGACCATTGTTTCTATTCCTTTTTTGCTGCGTATCATATAAAAGCACAGAGACCTATATTTAGTATGTTTTTTGCATTTTATCTGTTAAATGAATAGAAAAAGAGTATTCATTTAACAGATAAAGGTAATATACAGTACTTATGTAGTTTGTAGTCATTCTCATGACAGTATCGTGAACAATTTAGATTAGATTTTGATGATATCAGTAGTGATTTCTTGTAAAGTTTTATTAGAAGTATCAAGCTTCACAGTATGTAAATTTTTATATAGATCAATTCGAGATAAACTGTTTTCAATTATATCAGTGGTGCGTATACCAGCAGTGATGTCTTTAATAAGGCGTTCTTTTAATGAAGTTTTATTACAGACAAGAGAAATATTTTTAAGTTTACAATTTGATAAATCTAATTGATCTAAGATACTATCTATAATTTTTTGTTGGTGCATTACCCAACAAAAAATTATATTATCATAAGCAGAACAGTGAATAAAATTGTTGAGCATATAACAAATGTTATTACAAACTATAGTTTTTGTTTCTTCTGTAACTTGAAACGGAGAAGCATTCCAACACCAATCACCGTCTAAAAAAACACTATTTGGTAATTGCTTTTTTAAATATTGACATACTGTTGTTTTGCCGACTCCCATTGTACCGCTTATAAAATATAATACTTTCATTTTGTCTCCTAAATATAATATCATGTGTTAAATTAACCCGTTGTACTAGATGAAGAATAAAAAACCTTAACAAATAATTTAAACCAATAATTTTGTCTACTCATATAATATCGGTCGTAAATAATTTATTTTTTCCAGTGTGTAATACCAATTTATGCTACCTGCTTATAATCAATTACAGCAATCTCCTGCATTAGTTTTTTTGCCATATTCACAATGATTTCCAACTTTTCAGCAACTTCATCGGTGTAGTATTTCTCGCCACATTGATCACATTCAAGACAAGGAACATTCTTGATTACAATGATACAATCTTTATAATTCACAACATGGATTGTGGTGCTCTGGATAATAGTCGTATTTTTACAAAACATACACATATTTATTTCCCCTTTCTTCTAGTTTTCAAATCATTTTCAAATTTCTTTGTATCTGGATAATAAGCTGTTATGATATATATATTTATATTATCACATCCTGCAACGATATGCAAAATTCGGTTATTCACAGTATACCCAAAAATCAGGCAGCTTGGATTAGGATAATCTTCCAAGTATTCTTCAATAATTTCCCCAGTGGCAATTCCGTTTTTTACATCTGCTCTGCTAATATCCCTTTCTTGCATTCGTTCTAAACAGTGCTTTGTCCAGATAATTTTTGAATCTGCACATAATGTTTGATATATTTTCAAATCCAAATAAATGTCACTCCTTTCCGTATTCTCATAAACCGAGGGGCTTATCCTCAAGTCTTCGCTTACCTTTTTTAGTTAAGCCCCTTTCTATTCTAAATCACCAATTTTCTCATATATTTCCCAGTAATTCTGTGCTCGTTATAAACTTCTTAATGTAATTGTAATCCCTGCCGATTTCTGCGTCAATTGGTATAATTGCACAAACAAATAACAACGAAAAACCATCCAACTAACTAAAGTTTCTCCAATACACAGCCAAGAGAGCAAACCGATATCTGCCCCAAAAACGATAGAGAGTGGAGCGATTTTTCGATATACTTAGCTTTGCCGCTGGAGCATTGTTTGAGCGCCAAAGGCGCGAGTTTGCGGGAAGCGGCAAAAATCAGCGTATGTCGAAAAATCGTGGGAACGAACGTGTTTTTGGGACAGATATCGGTTTGCTCTCTTAGCGTCTGTCCCCTTCACTTTCCCTTAGCATCTGTCTCCTCTTCCCATAAATCCACAGAAAAAAACGCACCCAACTCCCCAGCTGGATGCATTTCATTCTCCCTCAACCACTAATTCAAAGCATCGTACCCAACTTCCTTCGTACGAATCTTCATCACATTCCTAATCTCGTAACTAAAAATCTTCCCGTCTCCCACTTCTCCAGTAAACGCCGCCTTTTGAATCGCCTCGATTGTCTTCTTCTCCCATTCCTCAGAAGACACCACAATCTCAAACTTAATCTTCGGTTGCATAATGACATCCACATTCGTTCCACGAACCTTCTTCTTATACCCGCGCTGAGTACCACATCCCATCACCTGAGAAACTGTAATTCCATTTACATTAATCTCCTGCAATGCCTCTTTTACATCCTCAAACACTTCTTCTCTCACGATTGCCTCTACTTTTATTATCATCTCTACCCTTCTCTCCTTTCTCAAAATCCTCTACGAATCAAGTCCGTTAAACGTAGGATATGCGCTCTCTCCATGCTCTGAAATATCCAATCCAACTCTCTCTTCTCTCGGACTCACACGAAGCGTTGTAAATATTTTCACGATTCCAAGGCAAATGAGAGTTCCAGCTACAGCCACGCCAATCGTCACCACGATTCCAATGACCTGAGCCAAGAACAAATGATAATCACCAAACACAAGTCCATCCCATCTTGCCACTTCATTAATCGAGCTCTTTGCAAAAATACCCGTTGCCAGACCACCCCAGATACCACCGATACCGTGACATCCAAAAGCGTCCAAAGCATCATCGATTTTCAATTTTCCCTTTAAGAATGAAATCGTAAAGCAGCAGATTGGACTTACTAATCCTCCGATGATAAAGGCTGACCAAATCGGTACAAAACCTGCTCCCGGTGTAATCGCCACCAATCCTATTACTAAACCTGTGGAAGCTCCAACTAAGGTTGGCTTTCCATCTTTTATCACATCTATGAGCATCCAAGATAACATTGCGCTCGCACTCGCCAAAGCCGTCGTCATAAAAGCATGTGCCGCTAATCCATTTGCTCCAAGAGCACTTCCCGCATTAAATCCAAACCATCCAAACCATAAAATAAATGCTCCCAATGCCACAAATGGGATATTGTGGACACGGTATGCCGTATTCTCATATCCTCTTCTTCTGCCGACAAGGATTGAAAATACTAAGGCACTCACACCAGAACTAATATGTACTACATTTCCACCTGCAAAATCCACAGAACCGATTTCTGCTAAAAATCCACCTTGACCCCATACCATATGTGCCATAGGATAGTATACAATAATAGACCAAAATAAAATAAACAAGAATAATGCCTTAAACTTCACACGTCCTACTAAGGAACCAGTAATCAAAGCCGGTGTTATCATGGCAAACATCATCTGAAATGCCACAAATACTAAATGTGGAATAGTATCGGCATAAGGTCCCGCCTCATCCATAGCAATTCCATTTAATCCTACCCACCGGAAATCTCCGATAATTCCGGCATGGTTTCCTCCAAATGAGAGGGAATATCCAAAAAGAACCCACATCACTACAGATAATCCCATGATTGCTGTACATGCCATCATCGTATTTACTACATTTTTTCTTCTAACTAATCCTCCATAAAAAAACGCCAAACCTGGTGTCATAAAAAATACTAATGCTGAACAAATCATCATAAATCCAGTATCTCCTGCATTCATAATTTCTCCTCCATTTCTTTCATATATTTGAATTTAAAATAAGAAAAAGGTGCCAAGAGAAACTTCTCGTTCTCTTGACACCTTCGTCGTTGCTTATAATAGCAAAGTTTTTTATTCAATGCAAGTATTTTTTTTAATAATTTAGCAGACTTTTTTTATTATTCTATAGTCAACTTAACCAATTTCTTTTTTTAATTCCTTCCTATGACTCTATAGAGCGTGAATTATTTAGCAAGAACTTACAAAAAATTTTTGCTCTAAGTTCTAAAAAACTTCAATTTTTTATACGGAATCTCGCTCTTTCATCTTATATCCAAGCATGATTTGTTGAATAAAATCAGCTTCTTCTTTATGTCTTATCATATCAACTAGCATTTTTGCCGCCTTTTGTCCACTTTCTTTATGATAAAAATGAACTGTCGTCAAGTTTGGAGTCATTCTCGTTCCAACCCAGTGGTCATCCATTCCCGTGATACTGACATCTATTGGTATCTGTTTCCCAGCTTTCTTAAGAGCATCCATTGCACCAAAAGCAATATAATCGGTCGCACAGATAACGCCATCAATCTCTGGTTCTCGAATAAGCAATCGATTCATCATTTCCTCGCCGGCTTCAACCGTTGGATTACAAATTTCAGTGAGCAATTCTTTGGATGAGATACCAAAATCCTCCATTGCGGTCTCAACACCTCTGCGTCGATTCTGTCCAACGGCGACATCTTGCATGATTACACCGATATAAGCAAGTTTCCTTCTTCCTCTTGCCAAGATAAGATTTGTCAACTCATACGCAGCTCCGAAATCATCATGGAATACACATGGAATCTGGCGAAAACTCTGTCCTACAACCACCAAGGGAACCGATATATTTCGCAGCATATTCTCCAACTCTGGTGTAAGTACACTTGCCTGCATAATAATACCAGCGACCTGGCGATTCTGATAAAGAGAAAGATATTCCATCTCTTTTTCTCTATCTAGCTCAGAGTTGGCTAAGATAGTGAGATAACCTGTTTGTGCAAGAGCTGTCGTCACTCCAGAGATAAAATGAGCAGATGAACCCGAGTCAATATCAGAGACAATCACTCCCACATACTCTGTATCTTCGGCTTTTACTATATGTGAAAAAGAATTTATCTGATAACCATTTTGCTCCATCACGTTTTGGATTAAGTTACGCTTTTCCTGACTAAGTGGACCACCGTTGATATAGCGACTGACAGCAGCGATGGAAACACCGGCAAGTTTTGCGATTTCTGTCATTGTCATAATATAAACCTCGACTCAAAATAATTTAATAGAAAAACGCATTTTAGATAAAATGAGAGTAAAAATATAAGTGAAAAAAAACTGAAATATAGCTATCTAGTTTTCACTAAAATGAAAATTTCTTTCTAAAATGCGATGATTGAATTTATTATATCATTTAGATAGGATTAATTCAACTGGCAATCAATCTTAGGGGGCGTAAAATTTTGGTGTTGTGGAGTGGGGGAGAGAGACGCGAAGAGAGGTAGGAGATATGTCCCCGAAAAACACGTTCGTTCCCACGGTTTTTCGACATACGCTGATTTATGCCGCTTCCCGCAAACTCACGCCTACGGCGCTCAAACAGTGCTCCAGCGGCAAAGCTAAGTATATCGAAAAACCGCTCCACTCTCTATCGTTTTTCGGGGACATATCTCCTACCTCTCTTCGCTGTGTACTGGCAAAACTTTATAAAAATAAAACTTAAAATTTTCTTTTATAAGGATAGCTAGTGTATCGTTTCAATATGAGTTCTCTGCTTTTGCTTACAAGAATTTTGTGCTATCTTATTATTGCTCTATGAGATTTTTTGAAAATTTTTACATGGTTTTTTGTTAAGGATTCTTTTTGAAAGTATTTTTTTGAAATATTTTTCAGTTTTGTTTTGTAGGTTTATTGTCTTTTGAAAAGGTGTTTTTAAGTGGATTATCACGTAATATGACTTTTTTCTTATTTTTTTATATATTATTACTAATTTTTTCTATTTATTTTTAGTGAAAACTCTGGGTAGACAAATTTCTTTTTCTGGTGTAATATGAAAAAGCAGTGAAAAATATTTTCAATATTTTACAGAAGGAGTGTTAAAAATGGATTACAGAAAATGCGCCCAAGAAATTTATGACACTGTGGGCAAACGCGAAAATTTGGTTAGTGCTGCGCACTGTGCAACTCGTCTTCGTCTTGTCACCAATGATAATTCTAAGGTGGACATGAAGCATTTAGAAGATATTGAGGGAGTGAAAGGAGTTTTCAGTTCTAACGGACAATTGCAGATTATTATTGGTACTGGCACGGTCAATAAAGTTTATGACGAGTTTCTCGATATTTCTGGTATGACCGCCGCAACCAAGGATGAGGTTAAGGCTGCTGCGGCTGCTTCTCAACCCTTACCTGTTCGTATGGTAAAGGCATTAGGAGATGTATTCGTTCCAATTCTTCCTGCGATTGTTGCTTCTGGTCTGATGATGGGGCTAGTGGAATCTCTCGGTCAGTTTTTCCCTGCCTTTGCTGGAAGTGATATTTATAGCTGGATGGACCTTGTTTCTAATACTGCCATCGTTTATCTCCCTGTCTTGGTTGCGATTTCTGCCGCCCGTGTTTTTGGCGGAAATATCTTCCTTGGCGGAACGATTGGACTATTGCTCATGCATATGAACTTAATGAGTGCATGGACAGCGGCATCTTCTCCGGATTCGATTCAATACTGGGATATTTTATGTTTCCATATTCGTCAGGTTAATTATCAGGGACATATTATTCCTATTATTATTTCTATTTGGTTTATGTGTCAGCTAGAAAAATTCTTGCATAAGCATGTACCTGCCATGCTTGATTTGATTGTAGTTCCACTTATTACTGTATTTGTCACAGCCTTTTTGACTATGAGTATTATTGGACCAGTTTTTATTGTTGTTGAAAACAATATCCTCTCCATTGTAAAAGGTCTTCTCTCTCTACCTATGGGAATCGGCACATTTATCTGTGGCGCAGTTTATCCTCTGACGGTTGTCTGCGGTATTCATCATATGTTCAATGTCCTAGAAGCGGGAATGATTGCCGAAAGTGGAATGAATATCTGGATTCCTGTTTCTTGCTCCGCAAACTTCGCAATGTGTATGTCCTGTGTCGCTGTTTTTGTCAAAGCTAAAAATGTAAAGACGAAATCCATTGCACTTCCTGCTGGTATTTCTGCCTCTTTAGGTATTACAGAACCCGCAATTTTTGGTGTCAACCTTCGTTTTGTCACTCCTTTAATCTGTGGCATGGTCGGCGCTGCATTCGGTGCCGCATTTGGTTCCGTCATCGGTGTTTATGGTTCCGCTTACGGCGTTACTGGTATTCCAGGCTTCCTTATCACAACACACTGCACCCTTCAGTATACATTAATGCTTGCTGTATCTGGTGCGATTGCCTTCCTTCTCACTTTGATTTTCTGGAAAGAAGAGAAATCAGACGAAGAAACTACCCCGCCTGTCGATACCAAAACCATGTCACTCGATACTTCTAAAATGAAAACAGAACCTCGCACCATTTATTGTCCTGTTGAAGGAAATATCATTGCCAGAGAAAATATTCCAGATAAAACCTTTGCTTCTGGTGTCCTAGGTGACGGTGTCGGCATCGAACCTTCTAAGGGTGTTATCATTGCTCCCTTTGACGGAGAGATATCGTTTGTCGCCGATACGAAACATTCAGTGGGCATCAATTCATCAGACGGCATAGAATTATTAATTCATGTCGGTATTGATACAGTCGCCATGAACGGTGATGGTTTTGAACCGCAGGTCAAGGCAGGCGATACAGTAAAAGCTGGTCAAGTTCTACTAAACTTCTCTATCGATGAGATTAAAAAGGCCGGCTATCCCACAACGGTCGCTGTTTTAGCCTGCAATAGTAAAGACTATCCTAATTTTAAAATTGAAAAAACTGGTATAAACAAAAAATTTGATAAAATCATGACATACTAGAAAGGAGTGTATTATTAATGTCAAAAACTATCGTCTGCTTCGGTGATTCTAACACCCATGGCTATAATTCTAAAAATAACGGTCGTTTTTCTGAAAAAGAACGCTATACCTGTATTCTCGATAATCTATTGGGCGAGAATTATCTTGTCCGCGAGGAAGGATTGGGTGGGCGAACAACCGTTTTTGAAGACCCACTTTATGAAGGAATGTCAGGGCTAGAAGCAATTTTTTATGTGCTAATGACCCATGAACCTGTTGACCTCCTCATCATCATGCTGGGAACCAACGACACCAAAGAGCGTTTTCATTGCAACGCTGAAAATATTGCAAAGGGCATGGAACGTCTGGTAACCAAAGCTTTACATACTCCACAGGCGTTTCACAATTTAAAACCAAATGTTCTTGTCATTGCACCGCCACCTATTGAAGATGGCTATCAAGATGTCGTCTCAGTCAGTGGTGAGATGGGAAAGGGCTGTGCAGAAAAATCTAGACAACTTGCTCATTTTTATAAAGAAATGGCTGATAGAATCAGTGTGCATTTTTTTGATGCCGCCTCTATCCCTGGAATTGCCATGTATCCATACGACTTTATGCATTTAAGCCCTGAAAGCCATAGACTTTTGGCGGAAGCATTAGCAAAATTAATTCCGACACTTTGTTAATGCTCAAAATTTTTTAAATCTTTATATGGGAATTATTATGAAATTATAATAAATAAAATTACTATCAGTTTAATAAATATATCCTCTTTCATTTTGGTAATAGAGCAGGGAGACTAATCCAAATTAGATTAGTCTCCCTTCTAAGAATTTGATAAAAATTATTCATTAAATTTTCCTCTGTAGATTTCTCCTACTGATAAGAGCATAGACAATCACTAACAAATATAATATCATCTGAATAACCCATATATGCCCTGAGAAGTCCATATACGGATTATACCAATCCAAGATTTTTGCGAAAATGCAGACAAAACTGCATATCACGCCTATATTTAGTAGACTCCTTCTTAATCTCTTCACTCTAATCCCTCCTTAATAAAAATCCCATCCATAACCTCATGTTCTGACTTATACGGATGATTTGCTATCTGCCCCTGAAAATTCATAAAAGAGCAATGTCCCCCGTCAAGATTATAAGCCGCCTTACATCCCAAATCCTCAAATACCTTCGCCATTTCATCGAGAAACATTCCTCTCGAACTATCCTGTCTGCCGTCTACCAACAGAAGGCAATAATGTCCTGGCTCATAATATCCAAGTGCTGTTCTAGGATGTGATTCCTTAATATAATCCCAGGTGAGAAAAGATTTCTTTGCCTTTCCATTTTCATCTAATAAACTCGGTCCAAATATCCAGCTTTGATAGGCACCTTTTTCTATGAGCTGCTGCAAATCTATCTGATTTGGACTATAAATATCTATCGTTCCATCCCAGTTTAGGACACAGGTCTCCGCATCTGTCCTCTGGCTTCTGTATACTACACCATTTCTGATAATCGTTCCGTTATCCTTATGGCGATTATTGCTGTAGGAATCCCCATTTACAGCAAGCACAGATTTCATTCGCTCTGACATATCCGATAATTTTTCTGAATAACCTACTCCATATATATCTTGTGCGAATGCCGTTTGGAAACAAGTAATATCCCCGATATAAATATCCGCAAGTATATAAGAAACCTTTGTCCCGTATTTTTCATGTTTTCCCGAATTAGACCTATCTAGGCGTCCAGTATCATACTGATGATAAAATAATTGAATCGCCAAATCTGGACTCGTATAAGATAAGTCTTTGGCAACTACAGTATCGGTAAATTTATCTGCAAATTTTTTATGCCAATCCTGCGCATCCATAATCACATCCATGCGCTGTAAAAAATCTTGTTCTTCCGTTTGCTGTGAGGAATCATCCTTTCGTTGTGAAGAATCATTCCTTTGCTGTGAAGAAGTATTCTTCTGTGAAAAAACATTCTTTTTCTGCAAAGAATTATCCTTTTGCTGTAAAAAATCATCTTTTTTCTGGAAAGAATCCATTTGTTGTGAAAAATCATCTTTTTTCTGGAAAGAATCCATTTGTTGTGAAAAATTATCTTTTTGCTGGAAAGAATCCTTCTCTTTCATTTGTGTATTTTCCAATATCTTCTGAGGACTTACGGCCTCAATCCCTTTTTGTGGGATTTTATAATCGACAATCCATATCACCAAAACGACCAATGCAGCTATAAGCAAATCTCCTATTATCCATAAAATTTTCTTTTTCATATATTTGCCTTTCTATCGCTCGTTCATATATTTGCTTTTCTATTGCTCGCCAAAATATAAATCCTTTCTTTCCGAAAAATCATGTAATTTTGTATGAGCCAGCTAAAAAGAAATAATAAGAATTCTGTCAATACTTTAGCCAGATGGACGGGCATATGAATCATTTGTACAAATACTCCTAAAATGAAATTATTCATAACCAATATAGCGCCCGCCAAAATAAAATAATATGTGGCTGTGCTTATTTTTTTATTTGTACCAAATACAAAACGGCAATTCATAGTATAGTTATAAAATGCACTGAAAACTCTCGCCACTATATTTGCGATAAAGATAGAAAGGGCGGTATGAGGAAAGAAAAATAAGAGCAAGGAAAATAATACATAGTCCAAAATAAAACTGGAAAACGATGATAACGTAAATTTCAAAATATTTTTATAGATTCTCGCCGAATCCCTGATACTGCGAAAATGTGAAGTGGAATTATTTCTATCTTGGTAAATGGTATGAATTGGCACTTCCTCGATAGGAATTTTCGTTTTTGCGCACATCATTAATACATTCATCTCATATTCATATCTTTCTCCCTCGACCGAAAGTAGTTTTTCAAGCAATTCCAAGCTGAAAGCTCTTAAACCTGTCTGCGTATCTGATACATTCACTCCGCTAATAAGTCTAAAAACCATCCTTGTAATCTGATTTCCCAGCCTTGATTTTAATGGCATTTCCTTTCCAATTGCCCTGACCCCCAGTACTAACACTTCCCTATGTGTCTTTGCAAACTCTAATAACTTTATCATATCTTTTGGTAAATGCTGCCCATCCGCATCCATAATTCCAATCAAATCGACATTCCACATTTCCTTTTTTATATAAGATAAAGCCGTTTTAATCGCAACTCCTTTTCCACGATTTTCAGAGTGACGAAGAACAATACAAATATCCTTTATTTTATCAAATATCGGTCTATATTCTTCGCCGCTGCCGTCATCTACTACAATCATCTGGCATCCATATGTCCAAAGTTCATCTGTAATTTTTGCCAATACTTCACTTGGCTTATATGCTGGAATAATTATAATCGACATGATACTGCCTCCTCTCCCATTTTCTAAACATATACTCATGATGTTGGTGTCAAAAGGTCTTTTGACCCCTTTGATACCAAATTGCTCCGCACAATGTGCTCCCACAATTCTCATATATTTATCCCCTTATAAGTTTTCTTTTTCCTTTCCACTGTTCTAATCTGTTTCCTATCCAGTATCCAATATAACCTGTGACAAGCCCTACAATCACACCTCCCAAAATATCACTTGGATAATGTACATATAAATACAACCTTGAAAATGCTATCAATATAGCAAGTACCAAAGACAATTTCCAAAGTTTTTTCTCCCCTGATAAACCAAGTGCTGCCACCGCCGCAAAGGAAGCTGCTGTATGTCCTGATGGAAACGAAAAATCATGTGGTCTCGCAATTAAAAGTTGAATCGAAGTATTTATATCGCAAGGGCGTATCCTGCCGATTAAATTTTTTAGTATTGCATTGCATAAAACAGTGTCTACACATAATGCCATCAACAATATCACTCCTGATTTTCTTGTTTTTGGTTTAAGCAACAAAACGACTGCCAGCAAAATCCAGACTAAACCCACGTTTCCCAATCTTGTAATAAGGGGAAATATTATGTCTCCTACAGGTGTTCGGATGCTCTGTATCCAATCTAAAATTATCCACTCTATACTACTTCCCATTTTCACCATCTTCTTCCTCTTTCCCTCCTATAATGATAGGAATCTGGGAAATCATTAATACAATCGCTAAAAAAATAGCACATCTTATACTCATACCAGTTTCCTTCTTTCTTCTCTTAATCTGTATTAGTAAAACGTTGAAGATATATAAAACTATGTATTTCTTAATTATTTAATATGAAAAATCCCTCCTTTTGCTTTCTAAAGGTATCTTAACAACTCTTATTAAACAAACGGGGGGTTTTTTTCTAAATAAATCTTAAATAGTCTCTATATAATTTTGGCGTTGTGGGGATAGATGAGTACGAACAGACGCTAAGAGAGCAAGGAGAGATATGCCCCGTAAACACGTTCGTTCCCACGATTTTTCGACATACGCTGATTTTTGCCGCCTCCCGCAAACTCGCATCTACGATGCTCAAACAGTGCTCCAGTGGCAAAGTATATCGAAAAATCGCTCCACTCTCTATCGTTTTCGTGGCATATCTCTCCTTGCTCTCTTGGCTGTGTACTGGCGAAACATAATATTTTCTTATTCTTTTGGATTGTGTCATAGGTACCTTCTTTCTATGATATATTTTTATTTGGTAGCAGAATTTGGATTTTATCTGCTGCCATTTTTACGGATATTGACTACAGCGAAAATATTTTTAAAAGTTTGAATCCCTTTTTTCTTAATGGCTTGCTTGAGTAGGAATGTGTGTGTTATGATTAAAGCAATTAAAATCAAATACAAGTAAAGGAAAATGATTTTCAAAAAGAAAAATATGATAGAATTATTGTAAACGTGGAAAAAAGACAAAAAGCAATAATTAAAGAAGAAGCTAAAAAAAGGGGATATCCAAGTTTAAATTCGTTTGTCGTTAGAGCAATTCAAGATAAAATGAAAGAAGAATAGGAGGGATATTTTGGAAAAAGAGAATAGAGAATATAAGGATAGTGTATTTGTAGACTTATTTTACAGTGATGAGACTGCAATAGAGAATCTATTAAGTCTGTATAATGCCTTACATGATGCCAATATACAAGATACATCGATGATTCGCAAAATCAAAGTAGATGACGTATTGTATAAGAATTTCAGAAATGATATCTCATTCGAGGTAGACGGAAAAGTGATTGTGTTTGGTGAGCATCAAAGTACAGTGAATCCAAACATGCCACTTAGATGCCTTATGTATGCAGGAAGAGCCTATGAGCAATTGACAGATGATAATGTGAAGTATAAGACAACGCTTGTGAAGATTCCAACACCAGAGTTTTATGTATTTTATAATGGTGTAAGAAATAGACCGTTAGAACAAGAGTTATTACTATCGGATGCTTTTTTGGATTCTACTGGAAAAGAGACTCTGGAGCTAAAAGTTAAGGTACTCAATATCAATTCCGATAAAACTCATAAGATACTAGATAAATGTCCAGTATTAAAGGAATATAGTATTTTTGTTGGTAAGGTGAGAGAGTATCAAAAAAAGGGTAGTAAAACCGCCATTAAAGACGCAATCAATGATTGTATTGAGAATGGTATTTTAGTAGAATATCTGAAAAGAAAGGGAAGTGAGGTGCGTAATATGTTGACTATGGAATATAGCTATGAAAAGGATATGCAAGTGAAGCAGGAAGAAGCAAGAGCTGAGGGAAGAGCCGAAGGAAGAGCTGAGGGCGAAAACGTAGGATTAAAAAAAGGACGAATCAACGCCCTTAAAGAAACAGCAATAACATTGGCAGAAATGGGGATGTCTATTGAAGATATTGCAAAAGCGGTAAAAACAGATATAGCTATTGTAAGGAAATGGATATTAAAAGAATAGAGGAATAAAATATGATATCTAAAGAGTATAGCTATGAAAAGGATATGCAAGTAAAGCAGGAAGAAGCAAGACAGGGAGTGAGAAAAGAAATTGCTATAAGTATTGATAGAAACGGGAATGTCACTTAATAATATTGCAAAAGTCGTAAATGTACCTGTAACGAATCGAATTAATATGCTCGTGAATATTGTGTAAAACTTAGATAATACAATTTTTTCGTATTTGCCAGTACACAGCGAAGAGAGTCCGTAGATATGTCCTCGAAAAATGATAGAGAGTGGAGCGGTTTTTCGATATACTTAGCTTTGCCGCTGGAGCACTGT
>JAUUSJ010000103.1 GCA_030841965.1 Blautia sp. | reverse complement strand
AGCGTATGTCGAAAAACCGTGGGAACGAACGTGTTTTTAGAGAACATATCTCCGGTCTCTCTTCGCGTCTGTCTCCAACCCTTTTTGCGTCTGTCCCCAACCCTTTTTGCGTCTGTCCCCGACCTTCTTTGCATCTAATCCCACTACCAAAAATTTTATGAAACCCCGATAAATCCCCCCTCTTTACAATTGACGACGATTGTTTTATAATATTGCTATGTGTCTGGAAAAGCCTAGTTTCCAAGATATACAGGTTTGACAGACATATCATTTTTGTAACCAAATATAAGCGACAAAGATTTTCTTTGTCTCCAATATGCTAATAAGTTAATAAAGAGGGTTTTTTCATGTACAAAGTTAATTTTAATAAGCCGATTCATGTACATTTTATTGGTATCGGCGGCATTAGTATGAGCGGTCTTGCTGAGATTTTATTAAAACAGAATTTTACAGTCAGCGGTTCTGACGCTCAGTCTTCTCCTATCACCGATAAGCTCATATCACTTGGAGCTACTATTGCAATTGGACAGAGAGCGGAAAATATCTCTTCTGATATAGACCTTGTTGTTTACACAGCAGCCATCCGAGAAGATAACGAAGAATTTCAGGAAGTTCTAAGAAGAAATATCCCAATGCTTACCCGTGCTCAACTTCTCGGAGAGATTATGGATAATTATAAGAACTCAATCGCTGTCTCCGGTACCCACGGAAAGACAACGACAACTTCCATGCTATCTCATATTTTACTCGAGGCAAATACAGACCCAACTATCAGTGTCGGCGGTATTTTAGACCGCATCGACGGCAATATTTATGTCGGTCACTCCGATGTATTTTTGACAGAAGCCTGTGAGTACACAAATAGCTTCCTTGAATTTCATCCAAAATACAGCATCATCTTAAATATCGAGGAGGACCATATGGACTTCTTTAAGGATTTGGCTGATATTCAGCATTCCTTTAAGCAGTTTGCATCTCAGACTGCAAAGGATGGTCTCTTAGTATTAAACTCTGATATTAGCTGTATTCCTTATATTACCGAAGATTTAGATGTCAAGTATGTAACCTTCGGTCTTAGTGAGGATTCCACCTACAGAGCCGAGAATATTGTGTTTGATGATTTTGGAAATGCGCATTTTGATTTTTCCATCGAGGGAACGCCATCTGGACATATCGACCTAAGTGTAAAGGGAGAACATAATGTGTATAATGCATTGTCAGCCATCGCCATCGCAGAGGCCATCGGTATTCCTCTTAAGGATATCCAGACAGGCTTACTTTCCTTTGGCGGTACAAAGCGCCGTTTTGAGAGAAAGGGCGAGATAAACGGTTTTACGATTATTGACGATTATGCACATCATCCAACCGAGATTAAGGCTACCTTAAAATCCGCACATACTTATCCTCATAATGAGATTTGGTGCATTTTCCAGCCTCATACTTATAGCCGTACAAAGGCATTTTTAGATGGTTTTGCCGAGGCATTAAGTCATAGTGACCACGTTATTTTGACAGATATCTATGCCGCAAGAGAGCCAGATACAGGAGAGGTTTCCTCGAAGGATATTCTTGAGCGTCTCGCCCCATATCCGGTAGACGCATATTATATTCCAGCTTTTGAGGACATCATGGATTTTGTTTTAAAAAATTGCAAAAAAAATGATTTGTTGATAACTATGGGAGCTGGAAACGTTGTAAATATCGGCGAAATGCTCTTAAAAAAATAAGTTATCCACATCATCCACAAGTAATTTTCCGATTTTCGGAAGATTACTTTGTGGATTTTTTTCTCTCTTTTCTCCTGCATTGTCCTTGCCTAAAATCCGCATAAAATAATAGAATTTTTCTATTTTTCTCTTCTTTCTTTCTCTTTTTTTGATAAATTATCCACATTATCCACATTATCCACAATTGAGTCAAAAATTCCATGCAAATATTTGTTCTGTTTTCTTTTTGAAAATCCTATGTTATAATGAAATTCCAACCTAAAAAAGAAAAACTCTGTCCATTATTTGGGGCAGAGATAGAATAAATAATAAGGAGGACGGCTTTTAAGATGGGCTTTTCTATCAAGAATAATATGAACGTTTCATTTACAATTATCCCTAATAATTTCATAGACGAGTACATGGTAAAGGCCAACGGAGAATTTGTAAAGGTCTACTTATATGTGCAAAGTCAGATTCAGGCAAACCGAGAGCAAAATCTCAGTATATCTGTCATAGCTGATAAACTCGAATGCACAGAGAAGGATGTACAGCGCGCTTTCACCTACTGGGAAAAGGAGGGACTTCTCTCGCTGGAAGTGGATGAGGAAGAACCCGCCCCCAAACCTCAGATGTCAAAGCCTGCTGCCCCAAAGCAGGCATCCAACTCTTTTAAGACATATGAATATATGACGAACTCCGAAAGTGATTCTTCCAATAACCAGTACTACGAATCTCCAAAGAATTCGCATTCTACTTGTGAAGATTTCAGGTCATCGAATACAGAGCGAGATTACGATAACTACAAGGTTTCTCATCCACAGAGAACTTACGAGACGCCAGAATCTCCAGATAGTCATCATGTTCCATCTAAGGCGATGCTCCCACCGACTCTTCTTGAAAGTCAAATCGAGGAGGCAGGATTATCCCAGCTTACTTATATGGCAGATACTTATCTTGGAAAGCCTTTGACACCTACAGAACTCAATACTTTATTTTATTTTTATGACCAACTGCATTTCTCGGTTGAATTGATTGAGTTTTTGATTGAATACTGTGTGACAAATGATAAGCGCAATATGCGCTATATCGAAAGTGTTGCTCTTTCTTGGTACCAAAAGCATATCACAACGGTGGAGGAGGCAAAAGAGCAAATTCAGGCACATAATAAAAACTATTATTCTGTCATGAGAGCGCTCGGCATCAATAATCGAAGTCCAATTCCTTCTGAGGCAGAGCTGATTAAAAAATGGCTCCAGACTTATAATTTTGAACTTCCGATTATTTTGGAGGCATGCAAACGAACGATTCAAAAGACACACCAGCCAAGTTTTGCCTACGCAGATAAGATTTTATCAAGCTGGTATACCGCGAAAGTCCAGACCCTAGATGATATTAAGACCTTAGACGAGGAGCATCAGCTTTATAATCCTACCTACAAAAAGAGAGGAAATGATTCCTCGAAACCAGAAAATCGTTTCCATAATTTTGACCAGCGCAATTATGATTTTGACGCATTAGAAAAACAGTTTGACCAACAATTCTTTTTTCAGATGAGTCATAAAAATAGCTAATCATCTTCATTAAGAGAGGTATCCTATGGCATTAACGAACGAACAGTACTCTGCAATTATGCAGCAGTTTGACCAGAGAAGACTACAGAATAAAGAAGAAGAACATAAGAGACTTCTACAGATTTATCAATTGATTCCTGAGATTAAGGCAATCGACGAAAAAATTGCGAGTAATTCTGTCGCCATCGGCAAGAAAATGCTTTTTTCGACAGACAAGAAAATCTTAGAAGAGCTAAAATCCGAGAATTTTAAGCTCTCCATGTCGAAAATTGAGTTATTGACCGCACACGACTATCCAGCCAATTATCTAGACCCAATCTATCAATGTCCTCGCTGCAAGGATACAGGATATATTGGCTCTAACCAATGCAACTGTCTAAAGCAGGCGATTGTCGATTTAGCGTATCAGCAGTCGAATATAAAAGAAGTTTTAAAAAAGGAGAATTTTCAGCATTTTTCCTACGAATATTATTCCACACAGAAAAAGGGAGATGCGCTCTCTCCTAGAGAACAGATTTCCTCCGTCGTGGCTATTTGCCGAGATTTTATTTATCATTTTGATAAAAAACCAGGAAGAAATCTTCTCTTTCAGGGGAATACTGGTGTTGGAAAAACTTTTTTGACCAATTGTATCGCCAAGGAACTTCTCGATGCCGGTCACACGGTTTTATATTTAACTGCATTTCAATTTTCCGAGACAATTTCGAGGCATACTTTCGACAAGAATTCCTCTAATCGACAAAATGATTTATTTTCTCATTTATTCGACAGTGAATTGCTCATTTTAGACGATTTAGGCACAGAATTGAACAATGCTTTTATTACTTCACAGCTTTTTGTATGCATTAACGAGAGATTGTTACGCAAGAAATCAACCATTATTTCGACAAATTTATCCCTCGCCCAGCTCTCAAAGGCTTATTCTGAGCGTATTTTCTCCAGAATCGCAAGTAATTACACTATACTAAAGATTTATGGCGAGGATATTCGACTAAAAAAAGCATTGTCGCAATAAAAACCATTTAAGAGTATCTTGACGAATTCGGTATATAATGATATAAAAAAGATGTATCATTAATTTTAACCAAATTGTATTGAATAAGGAGAATTGTACATGAAACCAGATGATAGCAAGTATTCAACAATACCAGTCGGTAAACTAGGAATTATCGCACTTCAAGGATGTAATGAGCTTGGAAAAAAAGTAAATGACCATATTGTATCCTGGAGAAATAAAAGAGATATCGAGCATAAATCCACACTCGCTTTTGACGGATATGAGAGAGATTCTTATCTGCTTGAGGCTTCCTGTCCACGTTTTGGGTCCGGTGAGGCAAAGGCCATTATCAAAGATTCAGTCAGAGGTTCTGATTTATACATCATCGTCGATGTACTAAATTATAGCATTGAGTATTCTCTATCTGGAAGAAAATGCCCTATGTCGCCAGACGACCACTATCAGGATTTAAAGAGAATTATCGCAGCTACAGGCGGAAAACCTCGTAATGTCACGGTTATCATGCCTTTCTTGTATGAAAGCCGTCAGCATAAGAGAAATGGAAGAGAATCTCTCGACTGTGCATTGGCACTGCAAGAGCTCACTTCTATGGGCGTTGAGAATATTATTACTTTCGATGCTCATGACCCACGCGTGCAAAATGCAATTCCTCTAAAAGGATTTGATAATATTATGCCAACTTACCAGTTTATCAAGGCTCTCTTAAAGTCCACAAATGACTTAGTACTTGACTCTGACCATATGATGGTTATCAGCCCTGATGAGGGTGCTATGCATCGAGCTATCTATTTTGCAAATATGTTCGGTGTGGATGTCGGCATGTTCTATAAACGCCGCGACTATACAACGGTTGTCGATGGACGCAATCCTATCGTATCCCATGAATTTCTCGGAGACTCCGTGGAAGGCAAGGATGTATTAGTGATTGACGATATGATTTCCTCCGGCGAGAGTATGTTTGATGTTGCCAAAGAATTAAAGAGAAGAAAAGCAAAACGTGTTTTCTGCTTCTCTACATTTGGTCTCTTTACAAAGGGTCTTGAGAAATTTGACCAGTATTACGAGGAGGGTATTATTTACAGAATATTCACAACGAATCTGACTTACCAGACGCCAGAGCTTCTTCAAAAAGAATGGTATGTAAATACCGATATGAGTAAATATATCGCCCTCATTATCGACACATTAAACCACGACGCCTCCATCAGCCCATTGCTCAACCCAATGGACCGTATTAAGAACAGAATCGAGGAGTATAAGGTAAAACATACGATTGAAGATTAAGATATTGGGGCAAAAGGTCTTTTGACCTTGGTATCAATAAATCGTCAAAAATAATTTCTTAAACATAAAAAGGGAATATCGGAAAGTATATTTTCCGTATTCCCTTTTTTGTACGCCGTGAAAGCTCCGCTAAGCAATGCTCTCATCTTTCTATCTGCTTACTTCTATCTATTCTGATTCTTGTCTCTGATAGTCATTAAAACTTCTATTTGGCAAATCTTTGTGAATCTCCTCCATAAAATCTTGCCAAATATACGCAGGGTAGGTATTTCCCTTTAATCCGTCTACCTTTTCCACCTCATCCGCTCCAACCCAAACGGCTGTCGTATAATAAGGTGTATAGCCACAGAGCCATCCATCTGTCTCGTCATTCGTCGTACCTGTCTTAGCTGCGACGTTCATATTCGTCAATGCACAGTTCTTGGCAGTTCCCGAAGTGACAACGCTCTCAAGAACACTCGTCATCATTCTCGACGCATTCTTCTTATAAACCTGTCTCACATCATTCTCTGTCCTTGTCAGCTCCCTGCCATCCTTTGTTATAATTCTCGAGATACAGGTTGGTCGACGATACTCACCATCATTTTCCAAAGTGGCATATCCCGCCGCCATCTCCACCGTATTCGTTCCGTAGTAGAATCCACCAAGGCAGGTTGTCAGATACTCATAGTCATTCCTAGAAAGCTTGCTAAATCCAAGATTCTCCAAGTAAGATAATGCCTTCTCTGGCGTCAGCTGCTTATAAAGTCGATACGTCGCCACATTACTCGAGACCGCAACGGCCTCTCTTAGAGTAATATCGTATAAATATCCACCACTATTTTTCGGACCATCTCCGCCAAGCGGAGAATCATCCACCATCGTATCCGGTGTCTTTCCCGTCTGCTCTAAAAATGGAGCATAGACAAGCAATGGCTTAATCGCACTTCCAGGCTGTCGAAAGCTCTGATAAGCTCGATTCAATGTATGGTACTCTCCTTGCGACTTCTTTCTTCCACCGACAATGGCGACAACATAGCCTGTATTATTATCGATACAGGTGGCCGCTCCCTGCACTTTATAAGATCCGTCATCCGTCTTTTTCTTAAAATTCGACAGCTGATTATTAACCGAATTTTGTAGCGCCTCCTGAATATCAAAATCTATCGTCGTATAAATCTGGTATCCGCCCGTATATAATCTCTCATGACATTCATTATATGCCTGTGTGTATTCCTCCATATATCCCTCTCGCTCCTCGGTCGTATCGAAGGCGTACTGAAACTCAAAATTATATTCCTGCTCCATCAACATCTCTGTCGCACAGTGATATACATATGTCTCCACATAGTCATTCGTCGTCTTTGTTTTTTTCTTTTTATATACTTTAATTTTTTCATTGACAGCCTCATCATACTGTTCTTGACTAATATAGCCGTCATCAAGCATATTTTGCAAAATTCTATCTCTTCTCGCCAATGTATTTTCCTTTTGCTTTAGCGGATTATACAAAGTCGGGTTATTCGGTATCGCACATAAAAATACAATCTGCGATAAGCTTAAATCCCCAGCATCCTTTCTAAAATACCCCTTCGATGCAGCCTGAATTCCATAATATCCGTTCGAGAAATTAATATTATTCAGATAGAACTCCAAAATCTCTTCCTTGCTGTATTTTTTCTCCAATTCTAGCGAGACAAATAATTCCTCTACCTTTCTCTTCCATGTCTTCTCAAAACTCAAAAAAACATTTCGGCTAAGCTGCTGGGTAATCGTACTTCCTCCCTGCGTAGCCTTACCTCCATTTTTTATGAAGACTACTCCTGCTCTGGCAACCGCTTTCACATCCACCCCTCGGTGATATGGAAACTTCTTATCCTCAATCGATATCATCGCCAGCTTAGCTGGGTCTGGAATCTCGTCATACTCCAAATAATACGAGTCCTTATCTCCCTTTAGGGTTACTAGCAGTTCTCCGTCTTTATCGTAGACTAAGCTTGTCTGTGCTGCTCGGAAAGTATCTGCATTACTCACCTCAACCTTGGCAACTGCCGTCTCATACATCTGTCTAATCGGCTCGATAAAGTTTGTCCATAAAATATTGCCTCCCACCACAAGACAACAAAGTATCACCGCTAAAACAAGATAGCGGATTTTAGATTTCTTCTTTTTTCCCTGTTTTTTACTCTTTTTTTCTTGCTTTTTATCAGAATCCTGAGTGGAGGCCATCTCTATCTCCTCGCTCTGATGAGCTTTTTTCTTCTTTTTATGAGCCATCTTTGATTTCTCCTCTGCTTTTTTCTCTCTCATCAGCTTCTCTTCTGCTTTTTTCTGCGCCTTTTTCGCTTCCGCTATTTGCTTTGCCTCTTTTTGCGCTTCCTGCCTCGCTCTTTGCTGAGCCGCTTTTTTCGCTTTCTCCTCAGCTCGCCTCGCCATTTTCTCCTTTCGCGTCTCCTCGGCTTTTCCCTTTATATCTCCAAGAACAACTGGCGTTTTTTGCTTTAGTTTATCCCATCCTGTCTGCTCCCAGTTTTCTTGATTATCCTTGTTATTATTACCCTTTATTGGCTCCGCCATTTCTTCACCTCTTATACTACCCTTATTCGCTTATGTACTGAATCTTTCTCTTTTTCCTCTCAAAATATAATTTGACCTCGTTGCTGCTGGAAAATACAATCACCTGCTGCTTTTGTAAAAAAAGATAATCTAATGTCCTCTCCAACCTCTCAGAGTCAAAATTTCCAAAAATATCATCTATTATAATAGGCATATTCCCCTCACCAAATAAGAGCTTCGCCATGGCAAGACGCAGCGCAAAATAAATCTGCTCCATCGTCCCCGCGCTCAAATACTGACTCCGAATCAGCCTATTATCTTCCCTTATTAGAATCCCTAGTTTCTCATCAATCCTCACTTCTCTGTCCTTTTTTCCAGTTATCTGCTCCAAAATAGATGAGACCTCATCACTTAATAAATCGGAAAATTGGTCATATACCACTCTCACGGCCTGTCTTATCTTCTCCTTGGCCAAAGACAATACCTTTTTGCGGTATAGAATTTTTTGCATCTCTTCTTTGTTCTGTCTATATTCCTTCTCTAATTCTTCCTTTTGATAAATCTCTTGCTTTAACTCTTCCTTTTGTTTTTGTAAAGCCAAAAGTGAATTCGCTCTCTCTCTTTTTTGTCTGCTTCGCTTTCTTTTCTCCTGCTCATTCCATCTGCTCTCCACCTCGCAAAATCTATCCGTCAAATAAAAAATACAACTTAGTAATGGAACTACAATAAGACAAAATGCGGAAAACCAATATAACTGTATTAAAACAGATAATATGGATAGAAAAATCAGACCACCTAATATGAGAATCCTATAAAAAGATATTTTGCTCTCCCCGTTTATTGTAACATCTTTTCCCCTATTAGATTGTGATATTTCTGTTAAATCTTCTTCCATATTATGGGATTTTAGTATAGTTTCTTGTTCTTCTAGTTGTTCTAGTTCTATCTCCTTCTTCTGTATCTGCATGAGCTTCTCTTGTATCTCATAAATCCTACTCTGATTTTCCTCATAAGAAAGCTCCTCTCTTCGTTTTTCTATATACTCAATCGACCGGTTTACGTCAAACTCTCCACTTTTCGTCTGCATAAGATTCGTCAGATAATGAACAACCAAGTTCTCAAGCTTCGTATTCGCTCGCAACTCCTTTTGTGAGAGGCAGCTTGTACTTAAATAGGCAGTTTGACTCATATTTCCAAAGTTCAAACTCCTCTCTTCCCCCGTCTCTATGTCAGATAGCTTCGCTTTCTCACTCTCTCTGTCAAAATTTCTCTCAAGTATATAATCCTTATCTTCCATTTGAAGAGTCATGGTCCCACCGTAATACTTTGCGTCCCACGGCTCTCTTTTGGTATACAAATCTTCGTCCGTCGACAGTTTTCCTAAGTCTTGCATTCCAAAAAACATCGCAAGAATAAAATCTCTTAACGTAGATTTTCCAGACTCATTTTCTCCGAAGAATAAAGTCATATTATCGTCAAGCTCATATTCCTTCTCTATCAGCTTTCCAAAACCAGAAATCTTTAATTTTTTTATTCTCATAATCCCCCTCGCCTACTGCTTTGAACAGAGTAAAGCCTCTATCGCATATTCCAATGCATCTTCCTCAAGCTGAGAAATATCTTTCTTCTTTCTCTCCAAAATCAGACTCCCGAGTATATTGTCTTTATTTTGCTCATAGAGCAAATCGAGAGATTCATATGTTTTCGTCTGATTTTCGATAGAGAGAATCCGATATTTCTTATCCAGCTCAAAATAAGATAAATCTAAATTTTCCCTAAAAATTCCCTCCAAAATAATCGTGTAGAAATTTTCCTCTCCGAAATCTAAAATCTCTTCTTCTATTTTATCGGATACTTCTTCCTTTGTCATCTCTAAACTGAGTTTTATTGTAAGCGAAATATACTTCCTTCTCGCATGAGGAATAAATTGTACAATTCTTTTTTCCTCTGTAATCTCTCCATACAGATAGCCATGTTCTCCCTCCTCTTTTGCCTCAAGCGGCTCCAAAGAGCCAGGATAGGCCATCAAATCCTCCACTAATATCTGCCTTGTATGTCTATGACCTAATGCCACATAGTCAAAACCAGACCATTTTAACTTTTCAAAGTCCATCGGGCTTTGCTCTCGCTCTCCTCCGTGAGCTAATAAAATATGTATCCCCTCCTCCCTCTTTGGGGTAAGCTCATCATACATGGAAGTTGTAATCTTCGCCCTATCATAGCTAATTCCATAAACCCAAGTATCTATCTCCTCTATATAATGAGCTTGCTTTTTTATATCCTTTAAAAATATAATATTAGAGGCAAAGGGAAATAAATCGCTGGCAGAATCTGGCTCGACAAAATCATGCTCCCCAGCGATATATACAATTTTAATGGGTGAGAGTTTCGCAAACTGTGCGTTTATCTCCTGCAACTGCTTATGAGTGGGAGGGGTTTGAAATAAATCTCCAGAAATTAAAACTAAATCAACTCTCTCTCTTCTCGCTTTCTCTAATGCCGCATAAAAGGAAGTATAAATTTCCTTCTCTCTCTCCTTGCTCCACCAGTATCTCTTATCAGGTCTCGCTCCAAGATGTATATCTGCCATATGTATAAAACGCATCCTCCATTCCTCCTCTCATCCATTGCTCTATTATACCTAATTCCCCTGTAGTTTTCTACTCTTTTTACTGAAAAAATCAAAAAGAAGATTTGACAAGCTTCTATTCCCTGATATATAGTAATGTTGGGGTCAAAAGGTCTTTTGACCCTGGTATCATCATATAGTAGTATATGCAAATCAAGTAGAAAAGATTATATATCACTACATCAGTTACGAAAGGACTTTTTTATGAATACAGCATTTCCATTTCCCCTAAATCGAACACAGCTAAAGACTATCGCTGTCGTAACAATGACTTTAGACCATATCGGAGCAGCTCTCGTTCCAAGACAGCTCCTTCTCTATTCCATTTTGCGGTTAATCGGAAGAATCGCTTTTCCCATTTTCTGTTTTCTTCTTGTCGAGGGATTTTTCTATACCAAAAATAGAAAAAAATACATCCTGCGGCTTTTGATTTTTGCCTTTATCTCTGAGATTCCTTTTGATTTTGGTGTTTATTTAACGGCGGATACTTTCTCATATAAGCTCGCATTTGCCCACCAAAATACCCTATTTACTTTGGCAATCGGAATGCTCACAATGACTATTTTGGAAAAATACAAAGATAAATTTCCATCCTACTCGATGCCCGCTCTTATCGTCTGCCTATTGGCGTTACTTTTGTCGGAGGCTCTTAGAACGGATTATGGAATGTTCGGTGTATTTTTTATTATCAGTCTTTATTACCGCAAAACATTATTTCACGCCAGTAATCCAGTTGTATCTCTATTCATATGCTTTCTGCCTCTGATAGCAACAGGTGGAAGAGAGCCATTTTGCATTGTATCACTCTTGCTCATCTTGGCCTATGACCCTGTCTACTGCAAGGGAAATAAATACTTTTTCTATATTTATTATCCTCTGCACCTGACAGTACTCGCTGTATTACGCTTTCTTATTTAAAAAAAGGGAGTTATCAAAAATTAGCATAAAAGCTTATTTTGATAACTCCCTTTTCGTTAGCGCAGTATTCCAGTCTTTCTCACCTTTGCGCCCTTTTGCACATAAATATAATTTGGAAACTTCATATAAAGCTGACTCCACTGAACCGTATCGGAATGTCTCAAAAACGTAATACTGCCTGTATCGGAATTTTGATATCTTATATATTCCTGCATCGGAATTTTTTGATACTTCGTTCCTTTTTTCTTGCCCAATCCGACACGAATCACCGTTCCAGAAATTTTTATATTCAGAATATAGCGACCTTCTTTCTCGTAGGTTTTTATATTCTCTCCCTCTTCATTTACAATATGAAACTGCTGCATCGGAAAACTAGAGCCAGTTTCGGGCAAATCCTCCTCATCTGCAATTCCATATAAGAAATCTTCAGAGATAAATCCTATCATCTTAATCCTTTGATTCTCCTCACAGCTAATCTCTTGTTTCTCTCCCTTATCCAAATTCCACAAAAGAATCTCCCTATTATTCTTATTCTCTTCTTTTTGGATTGCCACAATCTTACTCTTTCCAGAAACCTCGATATTCTCTTCCTTCATATCCTTTTCTATCTTCTCCACATCACTGCTCTGTATATTTACTCGGAATAAATTTCCATTTAGCAGAAGATATAGAGAAGTTTTTCCGTCAAAATAAGCCACTCTCTGGATGCCAGAATTTAATACAGAGTACTTATAATTACTGTCAATAAATATCTTTTCCTCGATAAGACAGGAACTCGCATCATAGTGGTAGAGAGAAATTCCATTCTCCCCCTCATGCTCCCCTCTGCTCATATATCCATAGACAAGGAAATCTATATTACCGTCGTCGTCCATACTAAGTGGTTTGATATTATTCTGATCTAGATTACTGCGAATATCTAAATTATCTCCTCCAAATGCAAATACCTCTGTCGCTGTATTTTGAGTATAGTCATATAGCCATAGCTGCCTTCCCTGCACGAAACATACTTTCTTCCCAGAATCCGACTCCAAATAATCTGGCGTTTCTTTATTCGTTATTCCAAGCAAAATTTCCTGATTAGAAGGATATATAAACTCAGAATTAAATATCGCCTCCACCTGTCTATTATAGCCTACCAGCTCTACCTTGCCGTCACGATAGACTGCCTCATATTCTTCCTCCACTCGGTAGTACTGCTTAGAGCGCTCCTCTCTTTGCATCGACATAATATAGGTAAGCTCTGTCTTCATCTGTTTTTGCTTCACTTCTTTCATAGAATAGGAGATATCTCCCTCTATCTTCGCCTCTATATCGCCAAATAAAATCTCTTTCTCTCCTGACTCGATGGTAGTTTGTGAGAAATCATTATCCGACTCTCCCTCGGATGGCAGCATACTGGAGATATCATCCGATTTTTCAAATATCGCCCCGTGAAACTGCTTCACAAACTCCATATTTTCATTTACATGAAACCCTTTTCCATACTGAAGCTGTGCATAATAATATATTTTCTCTTGTCTTGGAAGGGATAATTCAAAACAAATAAGATATTCTGTTCCTTCCTTTAACTCATCCTCTACAAGCATCTGGGCAGTCAAATAATCCTCCTCTTTTGTGAAATCTTCTACTGCTCCGTCTGCTACGAGCTTTTCATCTTTTTTTCTTATAATTTCATAGGTGAGAGAACTTACTTCTTCCAAATCTGGTCCCAGAGATATGGTCAATTTCTTCGACTGAGCCAACGGTATCACAGTAGATTTCGCATAGGATTTCGCCTCATCACTGCGATACCCTCGCAAATCTGTCAACTCTACACTCGCATTGGAAACTCTCATTAATGGAATCGTGGGTGCATCCAATGCAAACTGATTGTTCTGGTTCCCAGCTGCCTTCCAAATATTCATCGCTATAAATGCAATGATAAAAAATATAAGAAATAAACCCGTATAATTTCTTGTTTTTTGCATATAGTCTGCTCCTCTATCTTAAACGGCTATATCTGCCACCATAGACAGCGAAAAGCCACCTGCCTTTCATCATAGCCAAGCTCGGACACTCGTGACTTTCGTCATGAGAGGAGAGCTTCTCCTTTTCTATTCATATACTCTTTCTAGTTTCTATAATACAGTATCTAATGTCGGGTTCGCCTTAAGAAATTGCCTGCACTCCTCAAATTCTTGTCTGCTCTTTTTCTTTTTATTCTCACTCATTTTATCCCTTTTTATCGCCCGAATCAAAATATTTTTTGGAGTATGTTCCATATCAATAAATTCCAATATCTGCACTTGATATCCCTTAGATTCAAGAAGCTTCGCTCTCATTCCATCTGTCGCCAACGCCGCAAAACGTTCCTTTAAAAGCCCATAATCCATAATAGGCGCCAATATATCCTGCTCAATCTGCTTATTTAACTCATGTTGGCAACATGGAACTGACAAAATAACTGAGGCATCCCAAGGAACCGCCTTAGCCAACGCAAAATCCGTGGCCGTATCACATGCATGGAGTGTGACAACCAAATCTATCTTTTCCTCTTCCTCGTAAGATGCGATATCTCCGACTAAAAATTCCAAATCTTTATATCCGTATTTTTGAGCCAATCTATTGCAATGCTCAATGACATCCTTCTTTAAATCCAGTCCTGTCATCTTTACCTGATATCCTTTTTTTTCACATAAATAATAATACATCGCAAAAGTCAGATACGATTTGCCACATCCAAAATCAATAATATGCAATCTCTTATCCGTCGGAAACTCTACTAAGATATCTTCTATGAATTCTAGAAATCGATTAATCTGCTTGAATTTATCATATTTTGCGCGGATAATCTTTCCTTCCTTCGTCATGACTCCTAAATCTACCAAAAAAGGGATACATTCGCCCTCCTGTAGAAGATATTGTTTTTGGCGGTTATGGGAGAAATGATTCTCTCCTTTATATTGTTGTTTTTTTACTTTTGAGGTTATCTTCCCTTTCTTGCTGATAAGGGCAGAACCGACTTCGTCTTGTTTTACCCAGTACATCTGGCGAAAATTGAAAATCGTTTCTGTGATTCTATGTAGTATCTGTTCTCTATTATAGTTTGTGTGAAATACTTGGTTATTTTTCAGGACTGTTTCCTGGTAAATCATATTTCCCTTAATTATAACTGGACGAATTTTAATGCTCTGTATATCTCCTTTTTTTCTTGGGGAACTGATTGTCATGGAAATGAATTGAGCATCCATGATTTGATTTAAAATTGGTATCAATCCATCTTCCTCCTTTCTTTTCTATCAATTACTATACACAGTTATCTGCTCTTATGTCAAGTAGGAGTTGTAGGGAGGAGAGTTGAAAATAGACGCCAAGAGAGTCCGTCGATATGTCCTCGAAAAACACGTTCGTTCCCACGGT
>JAUUSJ010000316.1 GCA_030841965.1 Blautia sp. | reverse complement strand
AAAAATGGTTAATTCTAAGCGACTCTGGGTGGTCGATTCCGCCCGACCCTAACAGCAAAAAACAAAGGAGTGCCTGTTCATGATTAATTTAGAGAATTTGATTAATAACTATTTGACAAACTGCGCCACTATAAAGGGGTTAAATCCCAAAACCTTGAAAGCTTACCGCATAGATTTAACGCAATTTCAATCCTTTATACAAATATATCCCAATTTTACTGACAAAGTTGCCTTAAATGAGTACATCACTATACTTCACAAAAAATACAAACCCAAAACTGTCAAAAGAAAAATCGCCTCAATAAAAGCATTTTTTCATTATTTGGTATGCGAAGAGATAATACCCTTACAGCCTTTTGATAAAATAGATGTAAAATTCCGTGAGCCTCAAGTATTACCACGTACAATTCCTGCACCTATAATAGAGGCTTTCATATCTACTTTATATAAACAGCGACAACTCGCATCTACTCAATTTCAAAAAAAATCTATTCTTCGTGATATCGCTGTTATTGAATTACTTTTTGCAACAGGAGTTAGGATTTCCGAATTATGTACGTTAACACCACAACAGATAGATTTGGTTTCAAACAAAATACTAATTTGGGGAAAAGGCTCTAAAGAACGTATGATTCAAATCGGTAATGAGGATGTTAAAAAAATACTATTAGAATATTATTCCGTCTTTAAAAACGATATTTTAGAAACTGGATGGTTTTTCATTAACAGAAGACATCAAAGATACTCGGAACAATCTGTTCGAGCAATGATTATAAAATATTTAGATATAGCCGCAATAAATATGCACATAACACCACATATGTTCCGGCATTCTTTTGCAACGTTACTTTTAGAAGAAGATGTTGATATTAGGTACATACAAAAATTACTAGGGCATAGTTCTATAAAAACCACTGAAATTTATACAAATGTTTCAATGTCTAAGCAATATAGCATTCTTGCGACCAAGCATCCAAGAAATACAATGAATCTACACTAACAAAAAAATGGCTCAAGATATATTAACTTGAGTCATTTTCAATCTTTCCATAATCCAATTCGCCTTTTCCATTGATTGTTATAAATTGTGTCGATATATCGTTCTCCTCGATCCGGCAAGACACATAATAACACTTTTTCCTCCAACTTATGCTGACGGCTATATTTCAAACATGCAGCAAAGACTGCCCCGCTCGATCCACCCGCAAATATTCCCTTTTCTAATAATCTTGCACATCCACTTATACACTCATCCGTATTAATCATAATAACATCATCTATTATTGCATGCTCCAAATTAGCCGGAGTAAAGCTAGCTCCCATACCATTTATATATTTTTTACTTCCTTTATTTTGAAAAATTTTAGATCCTTCAATATCTACTGCTATTACTTTTACATTTGGTTTTAAATGCTTTAATGCTTTTGAAATTCCAGCGATAGTTCCACATGTACTTACTGCAACAAATACATAATCCAAATCCTTTATTTGAGCTATTTCTGTTCCTATAGTTTTTTCATAGGCTTCACATATTATTGGATTATCATACTGATTTGGCCAATAAAAATTAGAATTATTTTCTAATACCGAATTTACGATTCTTATACGTTCTCTAACATAACTTCCATTACTGTCACAAACATCTGCAATAATTATATTTGCTTTATATATCTCTAAAATTCTTTTATTAACCTGTGAAATTAACGGATCAATCACACATGAAAATTTTATATCTTTTATATTACATATTCCTGCTAGAGCAATAGCGAAATTTCCTGACGAAGATTCAATCACTTCAGTATCACGATTAATAAAGCCATCTTCAATTCCTCTTTCTATTATATAAACAGCGGCTCTATCTTTGATACTGCCAAAAAGATTTGCCCCCTCTATTTTCAACAAAATATTTTTATCTTCATATATTTTAACTAAAGGAGTGTTCCCTACCAAATCTAATATTTCCATTTTCTTTCTCCAACGTAAGATAATACCCAATTATC
>JAUUSJ010000102.1 GCA_030841965.1 Blautia sp. | reverse complement strand
AGCGGCAAAGCTAAGTATATCGAAAAACCGCTCCACTCTCTATCGTTTTTAGAGAGCATATCTACGAACTCTCTTCGCTGTGTATTGGCAAAACACTATAAAATTCTTTTTTATAAGACTAACTACTACACAGTTTCAATATAAGCTTTTCGCTTTTTTGCTTACAAAAATTTTACGTTATCAATACATTAACAGAGATTTTAACATATGTAAAATATATATTTTAATATAAAATTTATAGGTTTAAACTATTATTTTGTATGGCTTTTAAAAAAAATAAATATAAAAAAATGTAAAAAAACAGCCGCTTTGCTTTCACAAAACGACTGTTTTATTCAAATGACCTATAGGTGTTGTCCTATTCATTGCTATTTCATGGCTTCATCTTTGAAACATAATCCTCCTGAATATCTTCCTTCACATCATCCTCTGTGGATAATGTCTGCAGAGGCATATGTTCCTGGGCAAACCGTTCCAAATAGGAAATCCGGCGTCGCACTGACTGGACAATACTCCGAATCCGATTCTCATCCATATAATCTTTCGCTCCATCCGCTGATAATACCTCGGTAATCAGTTCCTCTACATCAGAAAGCTGGTCAAAGTCAATCCAATCAAAGGACGTTACCAGCTTAATCTGTTCCTCATGATGATTCTTAAAAGGCTTACAGATAACTTCCCGTTCCGAATACATCTGCGCTGGAACCTTATCATAGCCCAAGGAAGAACCACTGTCATAGATAGGAGCCATTCCAATCCATTCTAGAGTTTCTGCATTGCGCAGGGCACCAAAATTATTTAGATGGCGGTCCTCATTGGCGATAATATAATCTAGTACAAGCATTTGGTCAAGAAAAGTCGACACGTCCTTAATTCCCAATGCCTCACAACAATTTATAAAATGTTGATATACCGATATATTATTCCTTCGCTTTTTCGTCTGAATGATACGCCATGCTGGTACAAGTTCCGTGTTTTCATCCACAAAATCCTCACATACCGAGTAAGGAGCTCCCTTATTCCAAGCCACCGTATAAGGTATATGGGAGATTCCTAGCCGTTTCATAATCCCCGATGCAATCACCTCGTTAAAAGGTTGCTGACGAAAAGGATTGGAACCACCTTTAATCAAATAACGTTTCCCGTTTATAATCTTCCATCGTTTTTTTAAGTTACCATCCGAAGTATTATCTGGAGAACTTAAATCTAATCCATCTTTCTTTTTTCTCTCACCAAACAGGATATCGCCAATATCCTCAGAGAAATCATGATGAAAAAAGTTAATATCATCCCATGCGAGATTTTCTCCTTCTGGACAAATCCAGTACTGATCTGACAAACTCAAGCCATAACATCGGACGAGTAACATTTTTGTACTGGTAATTTCCAGCATCTCCAACGCTTCTCGCACGCCAGAACGGCTGGCAGGAATTGACCGCTCCGTCCACCATGCATTCATAGCCGCCCGGTCTATCACTCCTCTACGTATCGGAATACCTACTGGTAAATGCTCCACTGCATATACCTTTCCAATCTTCCGTATAAAACCTGTGGCATCATCTAATTCGATTTCAACCACAGTGACCCATTTATGCATTAATGTACATTTCAACCATCTCACCTCATTTCTCTATATCCATCCCTCTTCTGATTTCTTATCATTATATCCCGAGAAATTTCCTCTTGTCAACGAAAACCCTCAGAGCAAAAAAAGTAGACATAAAAAATAAAATAAACTATAATATATTGAATAAAAGAAATATTCACATTATCAAATACAAATAAAAACAAATATTTCCCCGTACTTCGCCAGTACACAGCCGAGAGAGCCAGTCAATATATGCGCCGTAAACGATAGAGAGTGGAGCGATTTTTCGATATACTTAGCTTTGTCGCTGGAGCACTGTTTGAGTGCCGAAGGCGCGAGTTTGCGGGAAGCGACAAAAATCAGCGTATGTCGAAAAATCGTGGGAACGAACGTGTTTACGGCACATATATTGACTGGCTCTCTCGGCGTCCCCCTCAATTACTATAAACATAAGGAGCTTTACCATAATGAACTGGAATCAACTACAATACATCATCACCGTAGCCGAAGAAAAAAACATCACAAGAGCCGCAGAAAAGCTCTATATTTCCCAACCATCCCTCTCCCTTAGCATCCACTCTCTCGAAAAGGAATTAAACACAACTCTATTTGAGAGAAAAAACGGAGTACTTACCTTAACCTACGCCGGTCTCCTCTTCCGCGACTGGGCCGTCTCCACTTTGAACTCAAAAAAACAACTCTCAGTAAAATTAAATGACATCTCCAACGAGCTTCGTCATCTCATCCGCATTGGCATCAGCCCTCACCGAAGCCCTATTCTTCTCCCACCTATTTTGGAGCAATTTTCCGCCCTCTACCCTCAAAGTGAAATCTCCATCATAGAGGAGCCCACCTATACCTTAAAAAAACTACTCGAAAACGAACAAGTAGATTTTATCATCGATATCGCCCATACCGACACGATAAATTACGAAAGTCATCTCCTGATAGAGGAAAAACTAGTACTAGCCATCCCCTCAAACTATATAAAAAAATTTCCAGAAAAATGTGAAACTAACTATCCCATTTCTCTGGAAACCTTATCAGACTTTCCATTTATTTTATTATCTCCCGAACATTTTATCGGAAGTATGACAAAGAAAATCTTTGACTCTGTCAATTTCCATCCAAATATTCGGATTACCTGTCATGCCCTTGAGACCGCTATTGTCTGTGTAAAACAACAGCTCGGCATCTCAATTGTACCTGAAATTTACAAAAAACAAAACTATGGTGGCCAAGAAATCACCTATTTTGATATCAATAATATCCACGGAACAAGACAAATCTGCCTTGTACACCATAAAAACCTTTATCTGCACCGTCAACTTGAGACTCTTATCGAGCTTTTTAAGGAGATGACACCCAAATTATATAGATAATGCCCTAAGAAGAGACAAATAGCGAGAATCTCTGCCCTTCCTCCTAAAATAATGTCAAAAAATCCAAAGAGCCGGGAGGATTATCTGTTCCCTTCTCGAGGAGAGTTATCAGACCATGGATTGTCTCATCTACCTCCTCTGCTGTCGCAGGAATCAGATAGTTATCCATCTTAACAGATAAAACAATCAATACTATCTCTGCCAACGCTGCCGGATATTCAAACTGAATCACACCCATATCTACTCCCTGCTTAATAATCTCAGTCAGTACAGGCTTTAATTCTGAGACTAGATATTTAATATATTTTTGATGGAGAAATGCTTTTTCTTGGAAATTTTTCGCATTATCTCCGTCCAACTCAGATGCCATGCTTCCCTGTCGCAAAAATTCAGAGGAACTTCTACATACCTGAAATAACATCGCCATGCGAGTAAACGGAGACACCTCCGTCTGCTTTGCCAAGTTTTTTGCGGTCTGAAGTGACTGCTCATAATTTCGCTCGATAAGAGCATCCAAAATCGCTTCTTTCGATGGAAAATAATAATAGATACTTCCCTTTCCAATTCCTGCCTTATGTGCAATCTCACTCACTGAGATAGAGCTAATCTCCCGTTCTTTTAATAGTTCCTGAAGAGCATCCAAAATTTGGTTATATTTTATACGATTTTTCATTATCATTTCGGCTCGGACACTCGCGACTTTTGTCATGAGAGGAGAGCCTCCCTCCCTTCTATTCTATACTACATTTTCTGATTCCTTCTACACTACGTTTTCCAAATATATCTATATGAGAATTGCGGCAGCATATTATGCGGAGCAATTCGGTATCATAAGGGGACAAAAAACCTTTTGACCACAACATCATCTATATATAATCTTTATACATTAGCCATAGATTTTTAGTATATCATAAAAAAAAAGAAAAATACAACTAGAAATATTCACAGAAAAATCGAAAAACTTTCGTTATGTTTTGTTAGGAAAGTAAGTTGACCAATGGTCGAAAAATATGCTATTATTACATCAAGGTGAAATCGACCACTGGTCGAAATATGTCGATTCACAATATTGACTTTCACCGAAACTAATATGTCTAAGCATAGACATCACTATATTGGAGGATAAGAATATGACTTATGCAGAATATTTTTCAAGTATAAAAACAGATTTTATGAATACAGATGTGAGCGATATCGGAGAGCATCTTGCCTATCAAATCAATATTACAGGGGATGCCGCTGGAATTTTCTATATCGAGATAAAAGACGGAAAACTATATATCGAACCTTACGAATATTTCGACCATGATGTCGTTTTCACAGCCAGCGCCGAGACTTTCAAAGATATCGTCTCTGGAAAATTAGACCCTGTACTTGCTTTTACGATTCAAAAACTAAAAGTAGAGGGAGATTTTGATAAGGCATTAAAATTAAACGAACTTATTAAGAGAAAACGATAATAAACTTGTAAAATATGACTGTTTTTAAGGATTGCAAAATCCATATACAAAGCAATCTAATATCAAAAGGAGATGCTAGTTAAATGCAAAATATAATGAAAAAAGCTGCTGTTCTCACTGGTCTTTTGACCGCTGCAGAATTAGGTGGCTCTGCATATCTTTACCGCAGAACAATGAAGCGAAATAATGCAAAAGTGGAGCGCACAATGAAAATGGCTGGAACAGACTGGACCCAGTACTTTCCAATGATTGAAAAGCGAAAAAAATACTTGATGAAACAGCCACACGAAGATATTTATATCCGCTCTTTCGATAATTTAAAGCTTCACGCAACTTGGTTTCCATATAAAGATTCCAAAAAAATCGTTATCTGTTTCCACGGCTATACAAGCCAGGGATTGAGCGATTATTGCGGACTCTCCGATTATTATATCAAACATGGATATTCCATGTTGCTTGTCGATGAGCGCGCTCACGGACAGAGTGAGGGAACTTATATCGGTTTCGGCTGTCTCGACCGCAAGGATGCCCTAAAATGGATTGACTGGGTTATCCATACTTGCAAAGAAGATTGCGAAATCTTACTACACGGAACTTCGATGGGAGGAGCAACCGTACTGATGGCAAGCGGATTAGCTCTGCCAAGACAGGTAAAGGGAATCATCTCAGACTGTGGATTTACTTCTCCAAAGGAAGTATTCACTCACGTGCTTCGCTCGATGTACCATCTTCCAGCCTTCCCAATGATGCAAATCACAGATATCGTAAATCAGCATAAAGCTGGATATGGATTGGACGAATGCAATGCAGCCAGAGAGGTGAGAAAAGCCACTGTTCCGATTTTACTCATTCACGGTTCTTCTGACACATTTGTGCCTTGTGAAATGTGTGAGATCATTTATAAAAACTGTGCCTCGCCAAAGCAGAAATTAATTGTCGAGGGAGCCGCCCACGGGGAAAGCTACTATAAAGACACCGCTGCTTATGAAAAAGCATTGGATGAATTTATTGAAAAATATTGCTAGTATACTATATCACTCAATTTCAGATAAACTATAATGCAAAATAAAAACAGTACAGTATATTAGCAACTCATAGTAACTGTCTGCTCATGCAGACCATAATAAAGAAAAAGAAACAAGCCTGCTGACGTAGGTATTACGATAAGTGAAACTTCATTTCTCATGCATATACCGCATGACAAAACTTTCACAGTAAGGAGTATTATAATGATGAAAACAAAAAACGGTTATCCCGTATATCCATTAACTGTCGCACAGAAATTCCATCTTTTCTATCTGGATTTCTGTCCTAAAAAAGAAGTATTAAATATCGGTACAAGCTTAACGATTGAGGTTGAGCTTGATTTTGAAGTATTAAAACAATCTATCTATAAAGCATATGACCGCTGCGAGGCTATGCGTGTTCGCTTTACACCAGATGAGGATGGAAACTGGTATCAGTACGTTGTCGACAAGGAAGAACGTGATATCGAGTTTGTAGATTTCACAGATAAGACAATGGAGGAAGCTGAGAAAACCATGAGAAAATGGACACAAGTACCATTTGAGCATGCAGATTCTCCTCTGAACCGTATTGTTATGATTAAAACCTCCGACGGATTTTCTGGAGTTTATTTACTCGTAGACCATATGACAATGGATGCCCAATCTCTTATCTGCTTCTTAAAAGATATTATTGAGCTTTACTGTAATACGATGTACGAGGGTGTTCCTTATCCAAAGGATATGACATCTTACATAGAACAATTACAAAGAGATTTAGCCTACGAGGCTGGTTCCAAGGCAAAAAGCCGTGATGAGGAATTTTTCCATAAAATCATTGATTCATCTGAGCCTATTTATAACGGAATTGATGGTACTGGCACTCTTGAGGCAGAACGTAAACGCTGCAATAATCCAAAACTCCGCGCCGCAATCAATGTCTCCGACTCCGTTGATTCCGCACTCGATATTTTCCATCTCGAGGAAGAGCCTACCTCACGATTGATGGATTTCTGCGAGAAATATCATGTATCTCTCGTCTGCCTACTTTTGATGGGACTTCGTACCTATTTCCAAAAACAAAATGGAAATGATGATGTATCTATCAATACAGCAATTGCGAGAAGAGCAACATTAAAAGAGAAGAAATCCGGTGGAACAAGAATCCATTCTTTCCCATTCCGTACAATTATCTCTGAGGACAAAACTTTCCTTGAGGGAATTTATGAGATTCGTGACTTGCAAAATCAGTATTTCCGCCATGCAAATTTTGACCCTGTAGCTTATTTTGCCTACCGCGGACAGAAATATCCAGCTGCTGCTCCAGGAGAGACTTATGAGCCAATGGCTCTGACTTATCAGCCATTGACATTAAAAGAAAAAGGGTTGGACAAGCTTGGAGATATCCGTTATAAAACAAAATGGTATCCAAACGGCGCTACGACACAAGCTATGTACTTGACAGTTATGCACCGCCCAGAAGATAATGGACTCGATTTTAATTTTGAGCATCAGGTAAAGGCAGTGTCCAGAGAGCAGTTAGAGTATCTTTACTATTATCTTTGCAAAATTATGTTCAAGGGAATCGAAAATCCTGACATGCCAATCGGCGATATTATAAAATTGATTTAATCATGAAAGCTCCGTCAAGTAGCTGTGCAGATGGGGAAGCTTGCTTCCACAGATGTACAGATATTTGACGGACTAAGCGGTATGAGCACGGAAAGCGATAGCTTGGAGTGGGAATACTGCTGGTGATTGCGGGAGCATGCAATGCGAAGCAATCAGCTTTCATGGATATTAAAAGCTCCGTCAAGCAGCTGTGCAGATGGGGAAGCCTGCTTCCACAGATGTACAGATATTTGACGGACTAAGCGGTATGAGCACGGAAAGCGATAGCTTAGAGTGAGAATGTTAAATAGTTTGGAAATAATTGGAGGAAAAATCATGTTTGAGAAATTAGTAGATATCATTTGTAATTATGTAGAAGTTGAGCCATCCGATGTAAAGATGGAATCCCGTTTTATGGAAGACCTTGGATTCACTTCTTTTGACTTTATGAGTATGCTCGGAGAGCTTGAAGATGAGTTTGATGTAGAAATTGACCAACAGGAGGTCTCTGATATTCGCACGGTAGAGGAAGCGGTGAATTATTTGGAAAAGCTTTCTAGTGAGGCGTAGGTTAGACAGTAAAAGATGGAGTAAGCAATAGGATGTGGAAAGTGGGAACAGACGCAAAGAGAGTCCAAAGATATGTCCTCAAAAAACACGTTCGTTCCCACGGTTTTTCGACATACGCTGATTTTTGCCGCCTCCCGCAAACTCGCACCGTTGGTGCTCAAACAGTGCTCCAGCGGCAAAGCTAAGTATATCGAAAAACCGCTCCACTCTCTATCGTTTTTTGAGGACATATCTTTGGACTCTCTTTACTGTATACTGGAAAACTTTATAAGGTTTGAAAATCTTTTTGCTGTTTACTGGAAAACTTTATAAGATTTGCGAATTTCTTTGTTGTTTACTGGAAAAACTTTATAAAATTCGAGATTTTCTTTGTTGTATGCTAGTAAAGCTTTATAGAATTTAAAATTTTTTATGAGGACTGCTATTATACAGTTTCAATATGTATTCGTCGCTTTTTTACTTATAAAAATTTACGTTATCTCACATAGACTTGTAAGATAAATTTTCAAAAAAAATAGAAAAATTTAGTATAAAGATAAAAAGATAAAAAGATAGAAAGGAAATAATGATGCTTTATAGTACAATTCGTGAAATTATTTTACACTCAGCAGAAGAATATAACGATGCTGATGCTATTCGATATAAGATAAAGAAAAATGAAATTGAATCAAAGTCCTATCATGATTTAAAACGAGACAGCGAATCTTTTTCTAATGTTTTACATGTATTGGGAGAACAGGGAGAACATATCGCTCTGACAGGAATGACTTCTTATTCATGGCTTATCACTTATTTTGGTATTGTGAACAGTGGAAGTGTCGCTGTGCCATTGGATGTCTCACTTCCAGCAGAGGAAATGTGTGAGTTAATTGACCGAGCAGATGCGACTGTATTTGTTACAGATAATATACGTGCGGATGTGACTGCTATTGTAAAATCACGCTGTCCAAAATTAAAATATATCATTTCCATGCAACAAGAGCAAAGTACAGAAGATATGCTTTCTCTATGGCAACTTATAAGAGAGAATACAGCTCCTTTTGACTATGAGCCAAAGCCAGAACAGCTCGCAACGATTATGTTTACATCAGGAACAACAGGAAAAAGTAAGGGTGTTATGCTCTCTCACCGCAATATGGCAGAAAATGCAACTTGTCTGGATATGAAATTTCCTGAGCGTTCTGTGCTTTTATCTGTATTACCAATTCACCATGCCTACTGTCTAAGTATGGATATTTTAAAGGGACTTTCTACAGGAAGTACGATTTGTATTAACGATTCGCTTATCCGTATGGCAAAAAATATTAAGCTTTTCCAGCCTAATATTATCTTAATGGTTCCACTTATGATTGAGACGATGGCAAAAAAACTAGAAGATGCAAAAGACTTGCCTCCTGAACTTGTAAAAAATCAAGTATTTGGTCCACAACTTCACACAATCTGTAGCGGAGGAGCTTATCTTCCACCTGCGATGTTAGATTTATTTGCAAAATACGATATTAATATTTTGCAGGGATATGGTATGACAGAGTGTTCTCCTGTTATTAGCACGACAGTGAGCTGGAATATTAAAAAGGGAACAGTCGGTCAACTTCTTCCTAACTGTGAGGCAAAAACAGTGGATGAAGAGCTCTGGGTTCGTGGAAGTAGTGTAATGCAAGGATATTATAAGATGCCAAAGGAGACAGAGGAAACTCTTGTCGATGGATGGCTGCGAACAGGAGACCTTGGATATGTCGACGAAGATAATTTTGTCTATTTGACAGGACGTAAGAAGAATCTAATCATAACCAAAAATGGCGAGAATGTCTCTCCAGAAGAACTGGAAAATAAAATCGGTGAAGCTCGTCTTGTACAGGAAATTTTAGTTCGAGAAAAAGAGGGAATTATCGAAGCTGAAATTTTCCCAGATTATGAGTATGTAAAAAAGAAGGGAATCGAGAATCTTCACGCAACGCTGCAAGAACTTATCGATGATTATAATTCATCTGCGCCAGCATATAAGAGAATATACCACTTAAAAGTAAGAGATACCGAGTTCCCAAAAACACCTTCCAAAAAAATTAAGAGATATTAATATTACCCTCAAAAATTCAGTCGTATTAATTATATTAGTATGATACCAGAGCCAAAAAACTATCATTTCTAAACTGTCTCGTCAATACATAGCTGGGAGAGGAGGCAGGTATATGCCCCACAAACGATAGAGAGTGGAGCGATTTTTCGATATACTTAGCTTTGCCGCTGGAGCACTGTCTGAGTGCCGTAGGCGCGAGTTTGCGGGAGGCGGCAAAAATCAGCGTATGTCGAAAAATCGTGGGAACGAACGTGTTTGTGGGACATATACCTGCCTCCTCTTCCAGCGTCTGTCCCCATCTCCCCCTCTAAACGTCCGTCCCCACCTCCCCCTCTAAACATCTGTCCCCACCCCTCAAATCCTAAAAGACTTATCAAAACCCAAAATATCTCATATTGACAAATACCACCTCAACTTATAAAATGAAAGCACCACTAACGACTCCCACAAGCAAGCTAATGGGAGTTGCCACAAATTTAAAATTTACAACAAAAACATGAACGAAAGGCTTCCTATCAATATGAATGAAAATGAAAGAGAAACTACAAAATTAGAACTACTAAAAAAACATAAAATGTCAATTATAGATTTAGAAAAGTCTCATCAATCCGCTATCTGTATCCCTCTTATCCAAAAAGAAAATGGATACAAAATACTATTTGAAGTGCGCTCTCCAAAAGTTAGCCACCAACCAGGCGATATCTGCTTCCCTGGCGGCATGATAGAACCTAAGGAGAAACCTATCGATGCAGCAGTGCGGGAGACTTGCGAGGAATTATGTATAAAACCAGAACAAATACAACTCTTAGGAGATATAGACCTTCTTATCGGAAGCTCTATCGTCGTCTATCCCTACGCCGCTCTACTGACAGATTATAAAAACACATTCAGTATATCGGAAGTAAAAGAAGTTTTTTCTGTCCCTCTAGACTTCTTTTTAGAAAACAAACCAGAAAGCTATGAGATTGAGCGACCAGCAGTACTTCCAGAAAATTTCCCATATGATAGAATTATCGGCGGAAGAAATTATAAATGGAGAAAACGTTTTGAGACGGTCTATTTTTATCAGTATGATAATTACGCCATCTGGGGTATGACAGCCAAAATTCTATATTCCTTTATTAATATTTGGAAAAGCCTGTAAATGAATTCACAGGCTTTTCTCTATCATTCTTCTCTATAAGAAATATTCTCTGTAAATAAGTCTTCACAGAGCAACACGATACTCAAACTACTCTACCTTTACTCTATCTTCGTCTATAGACATTGATATCAGCCGATACGCCCACTTAACTTAAATAATAAAGTCATCCTTGACTGATGCACGCAACGTCCAAAGTCTCACGGAACTATTATCGCTGATAGTATAAAAACACTCATTAGAGAGAGGATAAATATGAGAGGTAAAAGTCGTCTCACCGTCGTTTGCGAAAATTTCAATAGAACTATGGTCAATGAAAATTCTGAGACTTCTAAGTTTATTTTCAAGAGGCATATCTAAAACTTCTCCCACCGTCTCATTAAAACGCTTTGCAAGACCTCGACGGTCTACAGTGCAGACACCTGTCTTAGAATTATAATGCAATGTCATTCCGCCCTCTTTATTCTCCATTGCAAAAAGTTTTAAATCAAAATCTCCCTCTCCAATATCGATTTGCATCTCACATGCCTTTTCTAACTTGCCATCTGGTGCGAGCTCTTTTTCTCTCAAGTTTTCGATTCCTTTGATTGGAGTTTGAATTAAACGTCCATCCTTTATTCTCAATTCTCTTGGCAAAGTCATACTGCCTTCCCAGTCTTCCTCCTCAGTAGGATAGTGATTATCTGGAAGACCAATCCATGCAATGATGATTGCCTTATCCTTGTCGTCTATATTTGCAGCTAATTGAGCAGCATAAAAATCAAACCCAAAGTCCAAATATCGATAATCCGATTCGGGTGTAAATGTCAATGTATCATAGTCCATCTGGCCGATGAGATAGATATTATGATTAGTACTCTCGCTACGCCCAGGTAATTTTATATACTGAGGAGAGAAAATAAGGACATCTTTTCCATCGATATGCTCGATACATGGACATTCCCACATCCCCCCAAAGTCTTCATATCCTACCACTTTAAGTTCACCCAAAAACTCCCAGCCTTTTATTAACTCTGGTGATTGGTAAACTAAAACTCGGCCTTTTTTGTCGAGAGATTGTGCGCCAATAAATATATAATACATCTTCTTCTTTTCATTATAAAAAACTTTCGGGTCTCTTTGATGTTCACTATACTCCTCCCTCGGTCCAAAAAGAGGTTTTGAAAACTTAACTGGCTTTCCGTCCTCACCTAACTTAGCAGCGCAAGTATAAGGTGTTCTCACCCAGTTTTCATCTCTGTGATTGCCTGTATAAAAGAAATAAAGCTCATCATCGGCAGAAATCGCTGAGCCTGAATGATTTCCTTTATTATCATAATAACTATCTGGTTTTAGTCCAATTCCCTCATTTTTCCAGTGAATTAAATCCTTTGATGTAACATGATACCAATACTTCAGACCATGAACAGCTCCCCATGGACACCACTGATAAAATAAATGCCAGATTCCTTTATGACAGGCAAATCCATTTGGGTCACTAGATAAACCCGTAACTGGCTGTACATGATAGGTCTGTCGATAAACTGACTTACTAATCTTATCAAAAAGTCCCCTAATTTCTTCTGGATTTTGTAATACTCTATACCTCTCTTCTTGCGTCCATTCTCTCATCATATAACCTCACCTTCTTAACACGAATATAATATCCGCCCATCCTATCTAAACTTTTATATCTATTTCTTCAGTGAACAATTATTTTTAAAATCACCAAAAATATAATATAAAAACCCGCCAAATACGAAGCAAATATTAGATTCTTCTATCCCGTTTCCATTATTTTTTGAAATCGTTTACAGTTATAAATATAGCATATTTATAACATATTTTCAATTATATATTTTATTTTTATTGAAATCGTTTACAATTAAGGCTTTCTGATACCAAAATCTTCTGATTTTCTAACTATATTGCACAAATTCTGCCCCCTCAGCGGACACTGCGATAAACCAAAATCGCTCTGTCTGCTGAGGAGGCAGGCATACGCGAAAGGATGGAAAAAGATAATTTCTCTTTCTCAAACCTACTCTTCCTTGCTAACTGCCTTCCATAAATTTTCAAAAAATTTCTCTGTCCCATGAAAATAATAACTATTAAATGATTCCAATAATTTCATATTTTTTACCGCATCACTTTCGATTGTTTCTTTTACAATATCTGATTCTTGATATGTAAGATACTCCATAATTTTTTCATATTCTTCATTATTATCTAATGAGAGAAGCGTTTTTGTTTTTTCCTGGTATACAATAATTCTATACTCTGGTATTAGCTCTGATTGTTCTATCCTCTCCTCAATCTCATGTACTTCTTCTTCCCCGATTATCTTTTCACTCTCTATCTCCCCCTCCTCCTCGTCAAAGAATCCTGCCACATCCGACTGTGTCATAAATTCTATCGTCCGAATTATCGTTGAAGTTTCCTCCTCTATAATTTCGAGTTTACATAGTTTTTCGACTTCTTCATCCCGGTCACAGCCGATTAAAAGAAAGCATAATGCCAGCAAAATAAACCATATTAATTTTTTCATATTTTTCTTCATATTCTTCCTCCTCGCTTTTTAGAACAAATATACCTTCCTATTTCTTTTGTTTGTTATAATTTTATCAAACTTTTTTCTCCAAATCAAGTCTGAATATCATGGAAAGCCCTTCCCCTTTCAGCCAAAGTTTTCTCTTTTCCGACTTCTGTACTCTGTACATTTTTTGTCATTTATGATATGATATTCGAGTGCAAATTTATAAAGTTAAGCAATTTAGACGAATGATTTAAAAAAAGAAAGGATTTATTATGCTTCAGTTAATCGAAACAATCAACTCTGCTGTCAACAATTTTATCTGGGGTGTGCCAGCAATGATTTGTATCATCGGTGTAGGACTATACTTAAGTTGTCGTCTCCACTTTATACAATTGCGAAAATTTTCTTATGCGATGAAAGTAACAATTGGAAGAATGTTTCGCAAACGGACGGCATCAGACGGTTCTATGACACCATTTCAGGCAGTCTGTACAGCATTGGCAGCAACAGTAGGAACTGGAAATATCGCTGGTGTGGCTGGCGCCATCGCCATAGGAGGACCTGGTGCGGTCTTTTGGATGTGGGTGTCTGCATTTCTTGGTATGTGTACAAAATTTTCTGAGGTGACACTTGCCGTTCACTTTCGTGAGAGAAATTCACAGGGAGATTTCGTCGGAGGACCTATGTACTATATAAAGAATGGTCTCGGAAAACACTGGCAATGGCTTGCCACTGCGTTCTCCCTCTTTGGAGTGCTGACTGTCTTTGGTACTGGCAATGCAACTCAGGTCAATACCATTACCACTGCGATTAATTCCGCATTGCTCAATTATCATATCATTGGGGAGCAACAGGTATCAACTATCAACCTTATTATCGGGATATTTATCGCATTATTAGTCGGTCTTGTGCTTTTAGGAGGCATTAAGAGAATCGGAACTGTCACAGAAAAACTTGTTCCATTTATGGCTCTCTTTTATATTTTACTCGCCCTTGGCGTTGTAATTCTTCATATAGACCGAGTACCTGCGGTATTCGCATCCATCATATCTGGAGCTTTCCGACCAGCTTCTGTCACGGGCGGTGTGGTAGGTAGCTTTTTCCTCAGTATGAAAAAGGGAGTATCCCGAGGAATTTTTTCCAACGAAGCGGGACTTGGTACTGGCTCTATCGCTCATGCTTGCGCTGATACAAAGAAACCTGTAAAACAGGGATTTTTTGGAATTTTTGAAGTTTTTACGGATACGATTCTCATCTGCACTTTGACTGCGCTCGTCATTCTCTGCAGTGATGTATCTATCAACTATGGTGCGGCTGCTGGTGCAGAACTCACAATTTCTGGATTTACTTCCACATATGGCAACTGGGTTTCTATTTTTACTGCAATTGCGATGTGTTGTTTTGCTTTCTCAACTATCATTGGTTGGGGGCTTTATGGGGCGCGCTGCATTGAGTTTCTCTTTTCAGAGAAGGTTATTAAGCCGTTTATGATTGTTTATTCTCTTGTTGCCATTCTCGGTGCTACAATGAATTTAGGGCTTCTTTGGAGTATTGCTGAGACATTCAATGGACTTATGTCGATTCCGAACTTGATTGCTCTATTCTTATTGTCCGGAACGATTGTTCGACTTGTGAAGGAGTATTTTGAGACGGAAGAGTAGGGGAGTTTGAAGGAGAGACGCCGAAAGAGCAGGGAGATTAAGGGAGGTTGGAAGGAGACGCTGAAAGAGCAGGGAGATTAGGGGAATTTGGAAGGAGACGCTGAAAGAGCAGGGAGATTAGGGGAATTTGGAAGGAGACGCTGAAAGAGCAGGGAGATATATGGTCTGAAAACACGTTCGTTCCCACGATTTTTCGACATACGCTGATTTTTGCCGCCTC
>JAUUSJ010000101.1 GCA_030841965.1 Blautia sp. | reverse complement strand
GGAGAGAAACCGGGAAGGTATTTGATACCGTACTTTTCCGGGTTCTGCCCGGCATAGACGATAAGAGAACATTATTATGATACCAAAAAAACTTATCTAATTGTATTTTTTTCCCTTTTGTTTGGGAGGGTGTTTAGTAATTTATATATTTGCGTTTGTAGAAATTAATAGCAAGATGTGTTTTTGTGTCCACAAAAACCAAATCTTGCCTGATAAATCAGGAGTTTAGCCCCCTCGCAACTTGGGGGCATATATTATTTAGTATCATAGTATGAAAGCAAATAAAAGAGATAGAATAGTGAAAGTTCGCTTAACGAATTTAGAATATGAAGAACTAACTAAAGCTTCTAAATCTAGCAAATGTATGTCAGATTATTTTAGACAGAGAGTCTTTAGGAAAGGAGTTGGTCTTATTGACCCTAAAGAATTTATTCGTTCGATGGATGAAATTTGTTTGGAAATGAAACGTATAGGAAATAATATAAATCAGTTGGCTAGGTATGTAAATATTCATAAGGAAGAAGTTAATCAAGAGGTTCTTAATGAGGTAGAAAAGAAAATGGCAGACTATGTAATTATGCAAGATAAATTGAATGTTACTTGGCGTAAGTTGATGTCAATCAAATAATATATGTATATATAATATTTATATATATAATTTTAGTGATAAAGACAGCGTTACTATTTCTTTTCCCTAAAGTTCCTTGTGTCGTTTCTCTCTATACCTGAATACAGGAAAACGGCTGCATCATAAAAGAAAAGACACCGACACCATTCAGGAACTACCGCCCATCGGCAAAAGGATTGCATCTAATTGATACCTTTTCTGCCTGCACTGGAGAGAAACCGGGAAGGTATTTGATACCGTACTTTTCCGGGTTCTGCCCGGCATGGACGATAAGAGAACATTATTATGATACCAAAAACTTTAGGGGAAAATATTATATATATAAATAATATATGAATATATAATATTTACATATTTATTATATGAATAAATTATATTGAAATATTCTTTTATTGAATATTTGTTTGTATATTTGCGGTGTGAAGTTATAAATATGGTAGTAGTAGTTTTAAAACCGGCAACTTCTTTCGCTGGTATTGATTATAATGAGCGAAAGAATGAGGAAGGCAAGAGTGAACTTCTTGTTGCAGAAAATTTTGCTATGAATCCAGATAATTTAAAGAAGTCGGATTATATAGCTTATATGGAATCTGTCTGTAGGACTAATCCAGCGGTCAAGGCAAAACAATTTCATGCAGTGATTTCATGTAAGGGGCGTGAATATTCGGCAGAGGATTTGAAAAATGTAGCTTTGCAATATATAAATAAAATGGGTTATGGAAATAATCCTTATATGATATATTTTCATTCTGATACAGAAAATAATCATGTACATATTGTTTCTACACGAGTACAGAAGAACGGACAGAAGGTAAAAGATAATATGGAAGCTGTGCGCTCACAGAAAGTCATAAATCAAATAATGAATGTTGATTTAGCTTTGAAGGCTAAAGATGATATTTCAAAATACATGGAGTTTTCTTTTTCTACAGTGCAGCAATATAAGTTGTTACTTGAACAATCAGGATGGAAATTAAGAGAAAAGGATGGATTATTAATTTTGTATAAGGGTGGTGAAAAGCACGCTTCAATTCAATTAGAGCAGATAAAAGATAAAGCTAAACAATATACACCTGATGAAGAAAGAAGAAAACAGATAACAGCTCTTTTATTTAAATATAAGCAAGGACTTTCCTATACAGAACTTCAAACTTTGATGAAAGATAAGTTTGGTATAAATTTAGTCTTTCATACAGGAAAAGGACATACTAAACCTTATGGATATACATTAATTGATTATAGAAATAAGAGAGTTCTGAAAGGTGGGGAAGTTATGGATTTGAAGGAACTTTTAGTAGAGCCTAATAAACAAGCAAAAGTTGAACACTGTAATAGTATAATTAATCTTCTTTTGAAAGATGGAACAAAATATACAATGGATAGTTTCAAGAAATTAATGTTAGATTACGGTTATAGGTTTTCAATGAATGGCACAATATTTATAAATGGTGATGATAAGGCTTTATTGGTTCTTGATAAAAAACTGTTGAAAGAACTTAGATATAATAGCAGAGTGTATGAAGCAAATAAATTTAATGTTGCTACACTTAAAGAAGCCGAGTTGTTAAGTAGAATTTATCATGTGAAAAAAGATGATATTTTGATTCAAGAGCATATGGATAAAAAAAATACTGTCTATACTGATATGATAAATAGTTATTTGGCTCATAGTTCAGATTTACATTCTACATTAAGAGAAAAAGGAATTCTTTTTGTTGAAGATGATAATTTAGTTTATCTAATAGATAAAAAGAATAAAGTAATCGTAAGTACTGATGATTTAGGAATCAATATTATAAAAGATGGCTATAGTAAAGATAGGATTACTCTAGTTACTCTTGATAAGATGGAAAGAATAAATGTTGAACAAGATTCAGAACTGGCAAGGGGATTTAATCTGATTGATGCTATTTGTGATATTCTTAGCCAGCATATAAATGTACAGCAAGATAAATCTCCTAATAGGAAAAAGAAAAGAGGACAGCAACAAAATTAATAAATATAAGTAAGATATGATAATATTATTTGGGAATCAGAAAGGCGGTTGTGGTAAAACGACTAATTGCATACAATTTGCCAACTATCTAGTAGAAAAAGGAAAAGAAGTTCTAGTATTGGATTTAGATTTTCAGCGTTCATTATCGGATAGAAGAAAAGAAGATATTGCGACCTATGATAATGAACCTAAATATGAGGTTATACAAACCGATATATCTAATGTTGCTAAAATTATTAGTGATTTTACTAAGGTTGAGCAAGGAAATCTATTAATAGATTTGCCTGGTAAGATTGATGATGATGCTCTGGGAACTATTCTTAAAGCTGCGGATATAATAATATGCCCATTTAAATACGATAAATTTACAATGGATAGTACAGGTTTTTTTATCCAAGTGTTACAGTATTTAAATGTAAAAGCCAAAATATTCTTTTTACCTAACAATATGAGAACTGCGGTAAGATATGAAACAAAAGAACAGGTAGTTGATATTCTTAAGCAAGTTGGTTTTGTTACAGATGAAATACCAGCTTCTGTTGCTATGGAACGTATAAATACATTAGCAATTAGTAATGAGTGTATTGATAAGGTGAAGAATGCTTATGATTATATCATTCAAGAAGGAGCAATAAAATAAAATATTCTTTTAATAGATATTTGTTATAAAGTTATTCATTTATTGTATATATTTGCACATGGCTGATAAATTAAGGAAAAAGCAAAATGAAGGTATTTCTAGTGTTCTGGAAATAGCTAAAATGATAAGAGGTGAAGAATTGCATGGGAGTAGTATAAATGAAGCTCCTATTCAAGAAGCTAAATATGAAGTTGAAGAGGAGAAAGAACCACTTCATGTAGAAATGGAAACAACTTCTTCGGAAGTTTTTAATTTTAATGGCTCTAGTGAAATGGATTTGACGGACTTATTAGAGTACATTAAAGGAAAAAATTATAATTGCAAGGAAGTTCTATATGTTGATACAGATGTAAAAGAGGTGTTTGGGTTGCTCAAAGCTAAAGCCAAAATACCTATTTCATCTTTAGTTTCGTTTATTTTGGAAGATTGGTTAACTAAACACCGTAGCGACATAAGTTCTTTGATTAAGCAAAAAAAGAACCGTTTTCTTTAGTACAGAAAAAGGGTCGTTTTGTGAAACAAAAGATTTTGGTTAGGCTAGTTTAGAAAACACTTTTCTTTTTTTGTTTTATGGTATCAAATTTTTGCGTCCGGCTTCCGGCAGCTTTTTGTATTTGGTATCAAAAGGTCGTTCTGCAGGGTGTGCCAGGAATGATAATTCGGTATCATTTCATCATGCCATGTTTGCCCATCAGTGCCGGAACTCCGAAAAGTACGGTATCACAAATTCTTTAAAGTAATATTGAAAATAAAAGAGAGTCTTTTGTACTCTCTTTTATTTTATTAAGGCTGTAATAAATTGATGGCTTTTTGAAGATTAGCTTCTAGCTCTTTTTTAGCGTTTGACATAGCATCCTCATAGTTTTTTTCTGATTGTCTTATAATTTCTATTATAACAGAATTATAATTGGCTTTTTGTGCTTCATCTTCTTCTGTATTAGAAATCAGATAAAACTTTTCACTAAATATTAAATCTATAAAAACATAGTTAGAATAAAAATTCAGCACTTGAAATAAAAGTTTTAGGCTGCCCCCTTTTCCTAGTTCAAGATTTGAAATCGCATTTTGTTTACAGTTTAGCTGTTCTGCTAATTGAGCTTGGGAATATCCTATATGCTCTCGGATTTGCTTTAACCTTGTGCCTAAAATTGGTAATGTAATGTTATACATATTGTTCTATTACTGTTTCTACTTCGTCGTATATTCTCTTAAAGTTTTTTTGCAGTAATTTCTCTCTATTATCTGCTGTCCCAAAGTTATATACTTTTGGCAGTTCTTTGTAGGCTTCTTCTTCTTTCTTAATTTTTTTTAAATCTAAATTGGTTTTGCAATGGTACATCGCTGTTGGAAAATTATCTTCTTGTCCAAAATCTAATGCAACTTGCCCTACTAATGTACCAGCTTGTAATGAAGATATTTTGGATGCCGGGATAACAAAATCCATTTGTTCATTCATATTAATTGTTGTTTCGTTTCTTCTGATAGTAACGCCTTCTTTTACTTGCTTAACTTTTCCAAATAGTTTTTGTAGCCAATCTAAAGTTTCAGGAGCTTTAGCTTGCCCGGATAAAGTGTTACCTATAATAGAAGTTATAGTTTTTGCGGTAGCTTTGCCGTATTGTTCTTCTAATTGCGGTAGTTCCTGTAATCCCAAACAAATTGAAACCTTATTGCTACGTGCAGTAGAAAGTAGTGTTGCAAGTTGATAAAAATATAATGTGGGACATTCATCTACTATGATTGAAGTAGGGTAGTTACCTTTTGTATTGACAAGTCTAGTTAATCGGTTAATGATAAGTGCATTTAAAGCACTATTCATGCTTTGTGTTTTAGGGTTATTTGCAATGATAAGATAACTAGGGTCTTTTTTATCTGATACTTTTAAATTGAAATCATTGCCACTAAATACCCAAAAAGATTCTTTAGTTGCTAGTCTTGATAACTGTACTTTTAGACTTGCCATCTGTCCTTCTAATTGGTCCACTGCTCCTGATTTATATGCAGCTTCAAATGGGGAAACTAGTGATTTTAATTCAGGTTCGGAAAAGAGGACTTTAAAAAGTACGTCATATTCTTGATTAAGGAAAGCCAGTACATGCGGTAAATCTGAATATTTGCCATTCTCGTATCTAGACCAAAAATAAATAGAAGCTGCTAACAAGTTTACTGCTGATGTTTTAAAAAAATCGCTATTACCTCCACTTCCTTTGTCGCCTTTTTGTAAACTCTCATATAATGCTTCTGCCGTTTCTGTTGCATCTGCTAGGATTTCTATATATTCTCGTTTCAATGGGTTTATTCTTCTACTATATTCAATATCAGAAAAATTAATGACATTGAACTTGAAATTACTTGGTATTTTTCCTAATTGCTTGTTCTTTTGATAATTATAATATGCAATTTTGGCAAGTTCAGGAAATTTGAAGTCGTAAACAACTTCTGCAAATCCTTTAGCTGAATGTTGTCTTATAAAAGAATTTATAACAGAAAAAGATTTACCACTTCCAGGCGTTCCTATTACGAAAGTTCCACGAAAACAGTTGCATATATTCAGCCACCCATTATGCCACTTTCTATTGTAGAAAAACTTCATCGGAATATTGACAGAGAATTCTGTTTCTACCTTGTCTTTAGATTGTTCAAAGCTTTCATTCTCTATATTAAATCTATCTTTCATAAAGTTTGATTTAATACGTTTGGAAATGTTATCTAGAGCTGAATTTATTAATGTCGCTCCAATTATTGATAGTATAATGTAAGCTATATTATACCATTCTAAACTAGTTTCTCCTTTTTCTTTAAAGAAAAGAAAGCATATACTTCCAAAGAACATTATGAATCCAAAGATTAAAGGAAAAATGATTTGTTTAGTCGGGTCTAATTCTAAATCCTTTTTTGAACGTGTTCCAATGCAAGTAACCATTATAATAAAGAATGTAAATAGTTTACTATAAAGAATATTAGAATAGATAGGAATTTTTGCCATTTTTGATAATAAGGGCATAATTTGTTCACTAAAGGGAAAATGAACAAATAGTAGAATCTCTATGCAAACAGTTATATAAATGAATGCTTGCATGAATCCATATAGTTTTTGTAATTCTTTGCTTTCTTCCATGATTTAATCGGGTATTTTAACTTTTTCAGGTTCCTCACATTGAAAAGCCTTGAAATCTTCTATAGCTAATTTCAAGTCTTCTAAAAAATTGCTATTGCAACCTTTTTCTACTGCTATCTGGTAATATGCTTCCATTGCTTGGACGGAACAAATATCTGTTCCGCATATTACAAAAGCTGGAATGTCTTCTAATAGGCACTTGTGTAATAATCTTTTTTGGTCTTTCATTTTATTAATTCAAATGAAAATACCACTCTTTTATGCAGTGAGAGTGGTATTGGTTTTTATTTTTTGGTATCATAATAATGTTCTCTTATCGTCCATGCCGGGCAGAACCCGGAAAAGTACGGTATCAAATACCTTCTCGGTTTCTCTCCAGTGCAGGCAGAAAAGGTATCAATTCTACTGGTAATTTTCTTGTCCGAATATATGTTGAACCATTGCATAATTTTCACCACTGTTAGACTTATGCAGCTTATCATCAATAAAAATTTTTACTTCGACTGTCTTAGGTAGCTGTAAATTTTCAAGGTTTTCTTCATCTTTAGGTATAGGGTAGGCAGATAGCCATAAATATGTTCCTTGTTTGGCTTCTTGCTCAAATGTGAATGGACTTTCTACAATAATTTCTTTGGCAGCTTCTTCGGGAGCTTCGGAAGAAATATCTACTCCTACTGTATAATGTATTAGAAGTTTGAAATTTTCTGGGTCGCTTACGGTAGCTTCATAACGTACTTTTCCTGTATCTCCTGTAGGTGGAGTATTAGGGTCGTTGTTATCGTCTTTATTGCATCCAGACAACATAAGGCTTAAACCAATCATTACTAATGATAAATACTTTTTCATATTGTTTCTTTTAAATAGTTGATAATTCAATGTGTATCGTTCCATTTGCAGCATTATATGCTACTTCCTCAATATTGGTGAACCGTCTTATTGATTCTTTCCATTCTTCTGTTTGTGGATTGTGGTAATATTCTTCTTCTAATAGACTTATCAAATTATTTATTTGTTTGTCAGATAGATAAATCTTTTCTCCAACCCTTGGAACTACAGGTAATTGGATTGGTATAGAAATATTGTTCACACCATCTATAGGAATATGGATGTTTATTTCTATCATAGCCATTTCATGTTTAGTATATTTTTGGACGGCTTAAATTTAACAACTTCCTTTTCTGGAACTTCTACAGGTTCTCCAGTTGCCGGATTTCTAGCTATCCGAGCTGGCTGAATAATCTTTTTGAAAGTACCAAAATCTTTTATAGAAACATCTTTTTCTCTTAGATTTTGAGATAATTCTTTGAAAAAACTATCAATTATTTCTGCTACTTCTTTTGTTGGTTTATTTGCCTTTTCAGCAACCATTTTGATTAAATCAGTCTTATTCATTTGCATATCAATAATATTTAATTACTTAAATCACTTAAACAAATTTCAGGAATAATTTGGGTATAGTCTTCTGTATCTGGTCTATAATGTATTGATTCAACTATATTGACCTCACAGATAACATCATATACCCATGCTTTAAAATTTCCTTCTAAATCATCCTCACCATCATTGAATTTATTAAAATCACTTTTAGCTTCATCTGTTAGATATTCTAATAAATTTTGATAGGTAAATTCATTCTGAAACATTATAATGTGAGGTGAAATTTCTTCGCCTATCCTTGGAAGATGCGGAAAATTCCAATCACCCTTTACCTTCATTCCTCTCTCTTTAAAAAAATGGCTATAAATTATAAATTCTATTTTCATATTAGTTTTATTTTAAAATCATCGTTCAGTACAAGCTTTCTTTCCATCGGTTGCCCGTTTTTATCATGAAATCCAGTTAACACAGGTGTTTCTTTTTTCTCGCAAAGTTCTATTGCTTCTTCGGGAGTTATAGAACGTCCTGACATTTCACGCCAAATGACAAAATCACATTTTATGGCTTCATTTCTATAGTTGGAACAATTATAGGCTTTTTTGTTTATATATAAGTTTCCTCCACACTTAGGACACTTACACAATGTATTGTCAAAAGAAATATCTAAGTTCTCTGTTAGAACCAGCCGTGAAGAAAAATCATTTCCTTCTCTTGATTTAAATCCAGTCATAAACGGTGTTTTTTTTCCTCTAGCAAGTATTTCTGCTGCTTCCAATGGTATTTCTCTTTGTGCAATAGTTTTGGGTATATAGAGGTTACAAACTCTGTTGTTGTCCTTGTCCTTTTGTGAATACCCTTTACAAGCATATCCATTTAGTAAAATTTCAATTTCTCTACCACACACAGGACACGGAGTTTCTAATACTTCATTTACGAAAGAAGGAATAACGATTCCATTTTCGATAGTCAGATATGCAGAAAAAGGAACTCCTTTTTTATTATGGAAGTCATGAAATATATCTGTTTTCCCTGTTGTTATTAATTGCCTGGCTATTTCTTCTGTAATCTCTTTTCCCCAATATGAATGATAAATATTAAATGTACATTTGTCATTCATGTTTTTGAAGTAATTACAGGAATATCCTAAACTGCCTTTCATTATGTGTCCTTTCTGGCAAATAGGGCATAAGCCTAAATCTTTGATTGTATCATTATCCATTTAATATCCTCCTTTACTAATCCATTTAATACCGTTTAAAATATTATCTACTTTTTGTTTCCCACTATTTACATATTTAAATTGTCCGGGTACAAGTGTTTTTAGTACTCCAGCCCTTTTAGCGGATTTCATTTGTCGGCATACAGCGTATGCAAGTCCTCGCATTCGTCTAAGTTCATTGACCACATGAATACATAAATCTATCCTTTGCTTATTATCCATAAGATTTTTTTCACCGCCTTGCAATGCTATATTGTTTATGTATATCATTAAATCTACACTTCGACTGATAAGCTCATACTCTGTTTTTGCAATTATGGTTAATAATTTAGGGTCTCCAACTGCATATTTAGCTGCTTCGGATTGGTATTTAGCTATGTCTCTAGCTAAGGTTGAAGCATAAATAATATCTTTTCCATTTTTCACAACTGCATTAACTGTAGAAAGATAGTTGTATGTCTTCTCCTGTAAGGATTGAATTTGATTCATTTTTTGTTGGATTAAAATTTGAAAGTTGCGGATTTTTGTTTCCTCACTTTGTATGTCTTTCAATACACCTTGTTGCTCCTGATGGGAATAAACCAATGTTCCAATCATTACCGGGTCAATGACAATAGATTGTGCTAGTCCTTTTATGTTGCCTAACAGTAACATTAGGGAAAAAAATAAAAGCACTCTTTTCATATCATTATCTGTTTGTAAATTCATATATTCCTTTTTTCTTTTTTTGTTCTTCTACTCTATTTCTGATGGTTTGAATTATATCACTATTAGCTTTAAGACCATTCATCAGTAGTTCTGGTGTTGATTTATCGCCAGAATAAATGTAGATATTGGTGTTGTTTATTAAAGACTGGATAAAACTTTGCTTTTCTTCATAATCATATACCCGATATAATTCTATGTAGTTAATCCTTTTTGAAAGCACTCCTTGATATATTTTTATTTGCTCTCTAGTTATAATCCATTTTGTACAAAGTAACATTGAAATATATCTGTAGAAAATTATAAATATCAACAATACTAATATCGTTCCACTGATAAATTTTAATAATTCATGTTCTCTTATATATTTACTAAAAATGAATACGAAAATCGCTAATGTGATTAAAAGGAAATTCTTCATTAACCAATATCGGAATTTAGGCTTTAATATAATATCATCAGAAGCTATGTTTGTTCCATCATTCATAACTTAATACTTTTTTTTTGTTCATGTTGTTTCATTAGAATTTCATTGAAATCTTTTGCTTTTTCTGCTTTATGAGAAATCATAGGAGCTATTATTTTGCTTTTTTCCCTAAAACTTTCTAGTGAAACGTCATTTTTGTTAATAGTGAATTCTCTACCCTTAGTTTTAAACAGCACATCATCTTTATTTTCTTTTATTGTCATTTCTGTATTACTAATGATTCCAGACACTTTAATGTCATACAAATTACCGTTTAAATCATTATCAAAACAGGTATGTACTTTAGCTTGTGGGTATCGCAATAAAGTGTTTTTTATTTGATTAACTGAAATGTACCCTCCTACACTACAAAAAACACTTTCTTCTAATTTGATTTTGTTAGCATTGAGCTGATAGAAGCTCATAGCATCTAAAGCGGATTCTGCAAAGTATATATGTTTTGCCATTTGGGGGTGTGGGCAAAAATCAGCAATCCAAAGCGAGTTACTTTTATCACCTCCGGCAGCCATTCCTTTGAATCCATAGTTTCTTAATTCGTAATTTGTTACTTTGTTGTCTTTATCTTTTGGATTAATATAGGGAAAACCTATATTATAATAATTGCCGTTTCCTTGTAAGTCTTTAACCCTTGTGATAAATGGTAGAAACTTTTCTACGACTTGATGATTTATATTTCTTTCATTTGTGAGAAATCTTAAATCAGCGAGTGTAGTAGGAAATTCTTTATATCTATCTCTGTCAAAAGATTTGTTTTCTGCTTTTACAACTTTGAATGCTTCATATTTAGGACTATAAGGCTCATTTGCGTAATGTCCTAAAATCATATTGATTCGCACAAATGTATTTTGATGTTGGAATTGTGGGAAGTCGTTAATATGATTTTTGATGAACTGAATTAAATCTCCACCTTTATAATTCCTATCATAGTAGTGTTCTTGTACACTATGAGGATTCTTGATGATGATTTCATCCAACTTGTTACCTGCTCCGTCTGTCAGTTTAAAAACAGGCGAAACCTTTCCTTTGCTAATGTCTTGTTTATATCCTAAATCTTCAAGTATTTGAATGATGGATATTTTAGCCTTATAATCGTCAAATGTTAGCATAATATTATAGTTTCATTGTTGGAGTATCATTATTTTTTCCGTAGGTTCTACCATATCCGAGAATAGATGCTTCTTGCTTCGCTGTTGCTTTAATAGAACTATCTATTTTATCCATTTGGGTAGATATTTGTTCTCCGACAGTTTGTTTAGTAGCTTCCCTAGAGCTGGAATATGTTTTTTCTACTTCCTTGTAAGAAGCATAATCTTTAGAAAGTTTATGTTTCTCTAAAAAGGCAGCCATTTCGGTGGGTTTATCTTTAAAAATTTCATCAATCCCTTTAGCTCCTTTTTGGGCTACAAACTCTAATCTTTCTTTATCAGATATATATCTTTCTTTCCCTATTGTTTGTTCTTTCTTTTCAGTCGCTTTAATTTCTATAGTATTTGCATCTTTGATTGATAATCCATTTCTGGCATTCAAATCTAGTTTTACTTTTGCAACTTTGTTTAGTTCCTCGTTTACAATGGTAATTTCTTTTCCATTTTTGAGATTTTCTTGCTGCATAGGAGTAAGCTCTATTCCTCCAAGTTTTTGGGGAATATGAATGTCTTTTGCTTTTATTGATACTATCTCATTAGTATCTTTGTCACGTTGGTGCAATGTTCTTTCTCCTTTTGAATTAGTCTTTACTACGACATTATCAGCTTTTAGGGCTTTTATTTCATCCTTAGTAAAGGATAAATCATTTTTTATTTCTTGTCGTTTAGGAATGAGCAAGATAGCAATCCCAGCGATTGGGTAAACTACTGTAATAGCTGCGATTGCTAGTTTTCTAGCATTGATACCATCAATTTTGATGCGTTTACCTTCTTCTTTGAAATCAATTTCGTTGGTTTTTAATTTAGATTTATTTTCAGGTGTATTCTCGGCTGTTATATATTTAAGAGTTGTTGCTTTCCCCTCAAAATGGAGTTTTCCATTTTCTGTTTTATAAGACACTTTTTCATTGTCTAGAAGTGTTCTATTACCGGGAGTATCTTCAATGGAAAAATTTAGCATACCTGTTTTTTTCCCATTTTTGATGTTTGCAATATCTTCGGGGCTTAAATTTTCCGGTTTAACTCCTACTTCATTAAACTTGTTCCAGTCTATATCAACATATGAACCTTTACCATCTAGGGTTTGGTTTTGTTCATAAGCATATCGATAAAGGTCTTCTCCTTTATATGCAATTTTATTTTCAAGGTCAATGACTGTAAATCCGTCTTTATATCCTTCATTCTTGTTAGTACCTTGTTTTATATCATCCCATTTTATAATTGCAACATTATGGTTTTCTCGTAAATATTGGCTATATTCTTGGAAATTATTGCTAGCTTGTTCTTTATCAAAGAAACTGATTATTCTTTCTTTAGATTGCTCTAATAAAGATTCTCTATTATCTCCTAAATTGCCAAGTTTAAGTGTATTCAGTGGATAAGTATATGTTTCATTACCTTTGGAAAAGGTAATATCACCATTCCGATATTCTTCTGAATATCCAAGAATTGCTGCTATTGCTCGGAATTGTCCGGCATTTTCATAACTATATTGCAAAGCTTCAAATTTTTTCTTTTCTTCCATTTTATAATTTGAATTTATGTTCTACTTTAGATTGCGATTCATTTCCAAGTGTTGTTTTTTGTCCTTTCATGTATTCTATATATTCATTTCTGTTTTTATCAGTATGAATAGTTCCTATAATTTGTGGGTTATGCCGGTCATAAGCTATTTTCTGTTTCTGCTCGAAGTCTAGGAATTTTATTCCTCTTGGATTATTTAAATCTAATCTTATGGCAATTTTTTCTTTGTCAACATTCAAAATTAATTCCTTACCTGATTTTAGAGTTTCCTTTTGTTGCTTATCCAGCTCAACACCTTTTATGTTTGAAGGTATTGAAATACTTTTGATTTTTGTTTTAAGCAATTCGTTTGTTTCAGGGTCTAATTGTACGAGATATTTTTCATTGTTAATAGTTTTTGTTATTATCTCGTTATCTTGAAGTCGTTCTAACTCCTTTGGTTTAAGGTTTATATCATTCATTATTTCTGGTCTGACTGGATGAACTTTAACGCCAGCATTGTTGCTATCTTTCCAGTACAAACTTATTTTTCCTTTCATACTTATTTCTTCTCCATTATTATCGTGAAAAGAAAGGTCTAGTAAACTGGTTCTCTTTCCAGATAATAGAGCTGTGATATTTGCCTTATCCAAAGACCATATCTGTTTTTTTGATATTCCTATTAGTTCTAATTCTTTATATGGAATATCATTTTCATTAAAAATAGCTTGCTTTTTATCCATGTAATGTATATTTTTGCCCAAAAGTAATAAAAATATCAATATGAAGAATAAATTTATCATGTTTTTTACTTATTCATTGTTTTTTTCAGTGAATGGCTACTGTCAGTTTAATACGGTATTACAGAAAAAGGATATTCCTAAAGCGGAACCTGTATTAGCAACGACAGAAAATAAATTGATAGAAGAAAAAGAAAAGGCTGTTGTCGTCAATGATGCTTTGACTACAGAACGACTTGCATACTGGAAGCAAAGAAGGTATTTATCTTTGCCCATTGATTCAATGGTGATAACTTCCCATTATGGTAAAAGAAAAGACCCATTTACTGGAAAAATAGCAAATCATAGAGGGATAGACCTTAAAGGCAACAACGACTATGTTTATTCGATAATGCCGGGAATGGTTGTAAAAACAGGAAAAAATAAAGGGTTGGGCAATTATGTAGAAGTGCGTCATGGTGATTTTACTTCTATCTATGGGCATTTATACAGTGTGCTTGTAAATGCGAAACAAGCTGTTGAAGCTGGGCAACCAATAGGCATTAGTGGAAGTACCGGGCGCAGCACAGGAGAACACTTACATTTTCAAATGGAATACAAAGATAAAACTATAGACCCTAAGCCAATTCTTGATTATATTAATGAGGTAATCAGAACCGTTAAAGGACAAATTTCACAGCAAATAGATAATGAATTAAGACGCAAATAAATAGAAAAAGAGGATTGGAAAAGCCAGTCCTCTCTTTTTGGAAGAATCAGAAGAAACCTTTTTTTAATCCTTTTTCTTGTCTTTGAACTTTTTCTAGTGAAGATTGAAGTTGTGACAGAGCTTCTTTCATTCCTTTTTTTACTTCAGGATTCGTTACGGATTCAATAAGCTCTTTTCCTCTTTGAATGTTAGTGTTAAGTATTTCTTTATTCTTCATCTGTTTTGAACGACTTTCATCTATAAAAATAGATGGCATACTTTTGCAACTCCATTCACCATTTACTAGATTGAAATCTTTAATTCTTTCTTTCGCTAAGTAGGTGTGGATAGAAATCTTATCTACAGCCTTATCACTGTATAATTGATTTGCAGATTTCATTAGTCCATTTACGGCTTTGTTATGTGAATCAATATCGGCTAATCGTCCTTGTCCTTTACTTAGTACTTCTTCTTGATACCTGTTGTAAAGTCCTAGTTGGGTAAACTCCTTGGGGGCTGCAATAATATATGCTTCAACTCTAAATCCTGCATCTTTAAATTTTTGTGCTGTCTTTAAAGGTACATCTGGATTTCTCATAGTTCCTTCTATAATAATATTGCATTTCCGTTTAATGGCTTCTTCTATTAGTTTTTCTGTAAAAACGCTAGAAAAAATCTGGGTTTCAATGGGGTATTTAATAGGGTCTTTTATTAGTTCCTTATTGGGGTGAAACTGTCTGTAAAGGTCACCATTAACAGTGAGAAAATCTAAGTTAGGATGGTCTTTCTTTGCAACATTTATAAGAGTGCTTTTTCCGCAAGCTGGTTGTCCACCTAAGATTATAGCAATAGGCTTTTGTGATGATATATTGATGTCCTCAAATAAGCCATCTTTTTTTTGTTCAAAGATGGCTTCTACTTCATAGCGTTGCATAATATGCTTTCAATTTAGGTGCGTAATAGTTTTGTATCTTATCCATGACTGATAAGCGCACATTTTCAGAAA
>JAUUSJ010000100.1 GCA_030841965.1 Blautia sp. | reverse complement strand
CAAAAATCAGCGTATGTCGAAAAATCGTGGGAACGAACGTGTTTTCAGGACATATATCGACTGGCTCTCTTTGCGTCCCCCTCCAATTCCCCTCCAACTCTCCTCAAAATCTCACTCCACCACCTTATCATAAAACAAATCCAAAATCAGCTCAAATAACTCCTCCTCATCCGGAATAAACTCCGCATACTCCTCCCCCTTCACCACCTCGCCGGCAATCGAATACATATCATTCTCTGAAACCCCACTCTCCAAAGCAAGTGGAGCAAGATACGCCACCTCTGACGCAGTAAGATCCGTAACAGAATAATCCGATAAATCCTGATATATAGAAATCGGCAACGTAATATCCTTCCTCATCTTCTCCATCGTAGTCTGAATAAAAGCCTGCAAATACTGTCTCTGTCTGCTCATACGCAGATTATTTGAATCCAAGAGCTCCGTATTCCTACTCCTCACATAAGTATGCGCCTGCTCCCCCGATAAAGTTACAATATTCCCAAGCGTCAACTGCGAATCCTCCATACTCAAATCCTCCAACACCTCAACCGTCACTCCTCCGACAGCGTCATTTAAGACAGCAATCCCCGAGTAATCAATCGCCGCATAAGCATGGATTGGCATTCCGTACATCAATCGACTCACCGCATCGACTGTATTGAGACAACTCTTTTCCTTGCCATCCCCATAGGCATACGCCAGACAGACCTGCATTCTCTTTGTATCCAAAAACTGCCCCTCGACATTATACTCATTGACATCAACCATCGAATCCCTAGAAATATTAATCAAGGAAATCTCACCCTTCTTAGAATCGATAACCGCCAAAAGCAGCGTATCCGCCTGCCCATTTGCACCAATCATCCCCATCTTAGTTCCCTGTAATTTCGTATCAATTCCCATAAATAAAATCGTAATCAAATCCTCATTATAGCGGTATTTCTCCCCGTGATACGTCACATACTCGCCGTCGTCTTCCTGATTTCCTTGCGGCAGTACAATCTCTTCTTTGGAAACGGTTTCTTTTATCTTCTTCTCTCCTTGTAACTTCAATCCAGAAACAACACCGCCCGTCACAAGACATAAAATAAGACATACACCGACAATTCTTAATAAAATAATCTGCGGTTTTTTTCGTTTCTTCTTTCGATTCCTGCGAGGAGAAGAAGCCAAGTACTCCTGATCCTCTTGGTCATCCCAGGTCATCTGACTCTTATATAATTCTTCCTTTTGCTTATCCATATATCTCTCCTACCCCTGAACTAATACAGCCTGAACAAGATATCTCGAATTAGTCTGACTGCCGATACAAGTCACTAATGTAATAATCTTATCATCCGCCGTCACTGATATATCCTGTCGAATATTTTTATTCATCGACCTCACCGTCTGAATGCTCTGTAAATACTGCCCAAATACATCTCTATTCTGGAAATCAAAAGAATTCATAAGATGTCTATCATCATATGTATAGGCAGCAAAAATTTCATAGAGCAAAACCCTATCTGGTGTATAAATATAGACGTAAGGATGAGCATCCATGAAATCTCGGTCCTCAAACTTATGTAGATTCTGAAACATCGACTCATTTCTCATATTATGTCCATAGATCACCGTATTCGGGTCTGTAAAATCCTTGCTATTGCAATCTTCTGTATAAATCGAACCAGCAAAACGAGGTTTATTATATATATCATGGGAGAGATAATAGGTATCATCTCCTGCTCTTTGTGCAATTGGATAATCAATCTCCGTCCCTGGGATGCGAATCCAGGCATAGATATCGGAATTAATGGATTGTAGCGTCTCGAAATTAATTGGATTCTCCATATCTAAGAAAATATTATCTGGAAGAGTCGCTTCTTCTCCGTCTCTCTCACCAGTAAATTCTATATTTTCGACCTCCTCTAAGGTAGGCTCTTCCAAACTTCCCGTCGCATCTTGAACTCCTGTCGTCGCCGAAGATATCTCAGATTTCTTTGTCATCCCAGATTCCTCCGCCGCCTCAGACGTCTCCGTCGTTTTCATTACAACTTGTTCTTGTAATATCTCATACTCTTCCTTCGCCTGTCTATCCTGATACAAATACCAGATAAGTCCCGTCAGACATAATAGGAATCCAATTATTGAGAATATAAAGATTCCCTTCCATATCGTTTTCTTCTTCATTCTAATTCAGCTTAGACACTCGTGACTTTCATCATGGGAGGAGTGCCTCTCTCCTTTCTATTCACATACTCTTTCTAAATTCTATCCCATGATATTGGATTCAAAAGGTCTTTTGACCCCTTTGATACCAGATTACTCCGCACAATATATTCCTACAATCCTCAAAAACAGACCATGGAGTTTTTCACCAGAAATTTATAGCAAATCCAATTTTCTCAGAAGCTCATATTCCTTCGTAATCCCATTCCCGACAGATAAAAAATCTTGGATTCTCTTTGCATTTCTCCTTCCCCGCTTAAAAATAGCCTCATACCAGCGAATTCCCCACGCCACTGGCAATAAAACTGGATGCTTCTCCAGAGGCTTAAAGTATACTCGCATATACCGATATTCTGGAAAAACAGCCTTAAGTCCCGAGCGAAGTTTCACCATTCCAATCTTCCCCTTTATCTTCTCATTCATCTGATTGCGAACTTGTGCCCGTTCCATATTAGAATTATAATACCCGTAGATTCCACCCTCGAAAATAATCTTCGTAAAAAGCGCATACTCCGCCTCGTCCAAACTTTTATCTGGCTTTGGTATATTTGTCATACCAAACCACTGCTCGCAAAGCGAAAAGACAGCATACGCATACTGCTTTAAATGTAAAAACTCAAGTTCTGTCCAAATCTCATCCCAATCCAACTCCCTGCCGTATGCCCGCAAAAAAACGACAAAATCCATTATCCCCCGAATTCCATATCCCGCACCCCGAAAATGCTTTGCCGCATGTGTAATCAGATAAATCAAATGATATTCCTTCTTCAAATGATAAGTAGAGCCCTCCACTAGCTCTATCTGCTTAAAAATCTGACTATAGTATCTCTCTAAATCTACGCCTCTCCACGCTTCTCCGGAAATCAGGTTCGTGTGAATCTCAAGTAAAACATTATCACGCACATAGCACCAGACAAATCCTTTCTCTAATGTACAGGTAAATCCAAGCTCCAACATCGCCTCGTGACATTCCAATCTCTGCTCTTCTTGAATCAGCAAATCAATATCCCCCATCGTGCGAAGTTCTGGCACTGGATAAATGGATTTTAATATATAACCTTTCATAAGGATATGCAAAATTCGCTTTTCATTCAGTTTCTGTATCACTTCTTCCATCGCCTCATCCTGCGAGACACGAAGCATTATGGTCTGAGCAAATTTCCGGTCAAACTTTGCCTGTATCTTCTCATCTGGCTTTTGGTCGTCTGGAAGAAATTCCAACGCATTTTTTACCATCGCCTCAACATGATGGATGGAAGCATACTCATAAATACGCTCCCACTCCTCTCCAACTATCTGCTCATTTGCTCGATGCTGATTTAGATGTATTTTTAATAATGTAATTAAATCTGCCCTTGCTGTATCCATCACTCTCTTACCATTCTTCCTCTATCTTTTCTATGAACCTCCCCTAGAATATTGCCATCTCGGTTCCTTTTTTTCACGCCCTTCATTATAGCATAAGCCAAAAGAATTGAAAACAAACAAATTAGGACTAAAATAGACTAAAATAAGCTCTCATTTCTTACCACTCTTTTATCTCCTTCATAAGCTCCTTTATCATTTTCTTTTTTCTCGGCTCCAAACTCTCATAGAGTGCCAATACTTCTTCTGCCTCCGTCAATTCTCTCTTTCCCTGAAAAGCCCCCTTTTCATCTGTAATACCAAGTATATAATCCGTCGTTACATTATAATAATCTGCCAGATGAATTAACATATCTGCCGGAATAAAAAGCGGGTCCTTCTCATAACGACTCAAATTTTGTTGAGTAATTCCTATCTCTTCCCCGACAATTTTTTGAGATATTCCTCGTTTATTCCTAAGCTTTGCTAAATTGGTCATAAGCTCTTCCTCCCTCCTGCTTCCACACGAAACTTTATTATTTTACTAGACTGATAATTTTTTCTAATTTTACAGCTTGCAGCTCTCTTCCTTATCATACCACTTTTTTAATTAACAAAGTATAGAAAAAATCCCTCTAGAATCTTCCAGTTTTCTATCCTAAAAAACTGACCTTCCTCTAGAGGGATTGTCGTCTATCTTGTAGCCTCTCTCAGCTTCTTTTTCTCATTTAATTCTCTCAAAAATTCTAACTGTTCCCTGTCTTTCCTCTCTCTGTCAACATCCGACCTATTATACACCAAACAATATAGCATCAGTACCGCAATCGCCACCAAAACAAAAATGCCAACAGACCCAAAAATAAAATGTAAAATCATCATGTTCATCGCCTCTTTCCTAATCATTCTAAAACTGTCTATCATACCTGCCAGCATGTAGGAAATACCTGAATTTCTCTAGCATTTCCTATATTTCTATTATACATGAATTTTCGGAAAAAATCTAGTGTTTTTCAATAATTCACGAATTATTTAAACTTTTAAAATGAGCAAAAAAGAAAGGAAGGACTACTGCTTTGGGCATCCAAAATGCTATCTAGTGATTATCCAAATCTTTGCCAGATAACATTCTTAAAATGCTCTGCAATAGCCCATCTTATATTACATGATGTTGGGGTCAAAAGGTCTTTTGACCCTGGTATCATTACTTATTCATGTCACATAGAACCTTCTTTCATCAATACAACTTTCACTGTCTTAAACAAAAGCCGTATATCCAGCCCCGTACTCCACTCGCTAATATACTGTGTGTCAAGCTTTACCACATCCTCAAAATCTGATATCTCACTTCTTCCGCTTGTCTGCCACATCCCAGTGATACCTGGTTTAATCGCAAGTCTTGCTCTGTGATGAAGTTCATATTTTTCCCACTCGTCGACAGTCGGCGGTCTCGTACCTACAAGGCTCATATCACCTTTTAGTACATTCAGAAACTGAGGGAATTCATCCAGACTATAGTCTCTAATAAAATTCCCAATTCCCTTTTTCACCCTGCCATCTGGCAATATCCGAAATCCTATAATTCTCGGGTCTTGCTCATCCTTAAACATTAATTCACTTCGGTCACTCTCTATGCCCTGCTCTTTTAATTCTTGCAACCTTTTTTTCATTAACTCTTCCTTCCGCTCTTCTGCATCGAGATACATGCTGCGGAATTTGTAAATCTTAAACTTCTTTCCATTTCTACCCACACGAACCTGAGTAAAAAAAATCGGTCCTGGGGATTCCTTATAAATGAGCGGAGCTAAGAAGACAAATAAAACACCTGTAATCAGGCATCCTACCAGACCTCCCATAATATCAATGATTCTTTTTTCCAACGCTTGGATTGGTGTCGCATAATTAATACTCGATGTGAGCACCGTGTATTTTCCATAATTTTCGACCATCTGTCTTTGACCTACAAGACTTGATACTTTCGCAAGCTTCATATGTATAACAATTCCCATCTCGTTTAATTTCTCGATTAGTTTTTGCAGACAAGGCTCATCTTCTGCGAGGTCTATAAATACCTCGTCTATCCACTCTCGACATAGAAAATCATCAACATTGTGAATATTAGCGACGACAGGAATACCCTGTATTTCCCTTCCCGTCCAGTCCACATCCACAAGAACGATACCTGAAATATGAAAATTTTTATAATTATCATTCACTACATTATCTATCGTTTCCTGTACGCTGTCTTTTGTGCTAATAATGACAAGAGATTTTCCGAGAGAACCTGCCAGCTGCTTTTTAAAAATATTCTTCCATAAAATCCTCAGTATATATGAGATAACGACATAGTATATTCCCATAAAGAACATCGTGATTCTCGAATAATCATCTCCCTTTTGTGTAAAGAAAAGATAACAAATGGATAGTATAACTACCATAAAGCTATGCTTTATCGTCGTCGTAAACTCTTTATAATATCCTCTCTTTAGAACATTTTTTAGAGAACCCAAAAAAGATATAACGACAAGGTCAATTAGACTAATCACAACTATCATATCTCGATAGAGATAGTTCTCCATCGGATTACGGAAGCCATTTCTCATAAAATAAGCCATGAAAAAAGCGAGATATAATGCTATCAGGTCTAAGAAAATAAAGTCTATATGCTTCAGCCATCCTTTAAAACCTCTACTGTACATTTTTTTCCTCTCTGAACATTTGATTATTTCTACATTTTAATTTGTTGCTTTTTCAGTATATATCATAAGTTTATTATCGTCAAGCTAAATTTAGATAAACTTATTGTCAATTTCCTATCAATATAGATAATATGTCTCTCAAAAACTGTTATTTCAAAAAATAAATCGTTATATATTTATAGGTTTTTCACAAATTCTTTCCCATATTCTCCATCTTTTTTCATCTGTTTTGCCAACTCATCCAGGGAATCAAATTTCTGTTCTTTTCTCTTATAATGTAGAAGCTGCACTTCTATCTCTTCTCCGTATATATCTTTGTCAAAATCAAAAATATACGTCTCAAGCCCTGTCTGAAAATCCTTGTCTATCGTTGGTTTTACCCCGATATTGCTGATTCCATAGTAGATTTCTCCCTTATAAATAATCCTGGCGACATAGACGCCATTGGGAGGAAGAAGTTTTTCTTTGTCTGGCACTTGGTTTGCGGTTGGCATGCCGAGCACTTTTCTTCCAAGCTGTCTTCCGTGGACAACTGGACCGTAGACGGAGAATGGAAAGCCGAGCATTTTGTTTATCTTCTCCATCTCACCTTTTTCTGTGTATTCTCTGACTCTTGTGCTGCTGACATCTCTTCCGTCCATCTGAAGCTTTTTGATTACTCTTAACTCGTAACCATATTTGGTCGATAACTGTCGAAGTATCTCTACATTTCCACTTCGCTTATATCCAAAATGGAAATCCTCTCCCACAACGATGACTTTGACTCCGAGTTTTCCGACCAAAATATTGGCGATAAACTCCTCCGGAGTCTGGCTTGCGAATTCCTTTGTGAAAGGATACTCAATTAAAATATCTAATCCAAGCTTTTCTAATATTTTACAGCGCTCTTCTTTCGTGTAGATAACTTTTTGTATCTGCCCTTCTAAAACCTTCTTGGGAGGAACGTCAAAGGTGAACATAACACCCGTATAGCCCTCCTCCTGGCATTTTTTTATCTCGTTTAGTAGAAGCTGATGCCCCTTATGAAGGCCCTCAAATTTTCCAAGTGCGATTGCTGTATTGTCAAATTGAAATTCTGTTGTTTTTGCAATGTATTCCATGAATTTTGCCTCCTGCTAGAGAAACATTTTTTCTGGCTTCCACTGTTTTTTTTCCTGAATATAGGCGTATAGACCGATAAAGTTTCCCTCTGCGTCGTACATTCTCAATTTCTTCAGTTTCTTTTTTTCCTCTCCCGTCACCTGAAACTGTGATGACAAGAGCGGATTGCCATTATATAGTAATTTCTCGAATTTTTTGTATACCTGCGCTTTTTTATAGATATCGAGGACATCCTCCACAGATACGAGATAGTTTTCAACCTCTCCCCTATCTCTGATTTCCTCGAGCTGTCCCAATGTAATTGCGGAATCGATGGTGAAATTACCTGTGCGAATCCGCTTTAAGCTGGCCATACAGGCGCCGCATCCAAGCTTTTCTCCGATATCTCTGCATAAGCTCCGGATATAAGTTCCCTTTGAGCAAGTGACGGTAAATATCACTTCTGGGAGAGAGATTTCTTTTATTTCGATATCGATTATCTCAACTCTTGACGCCTTTCTCTCGATTACCTTTCCCTCTCTCGCCAGCTCATAGAGCTTTTTTCCGTTTACCTTTTTCGCAGAATACATGGGCGGAACCTGGTCGTAGGAACCGATAAAGGAGAGAATTGCCTCTCGCACTTCTTCCTCGGAGGAAGTACAGGGCTTTCTCTCTCGCACTTTTCCTGTCATATCCTCGGTATCTGTCGTTATACCAAGTCTTAGCACCGCCTCGTACTGTTTATCCCAGTCTGTGAGGAGGGAACAAAGCTTTGTCCCCTTGCCAAGACAAACAGGGAGAACACCGACGGCGTCGGGGTCTAATGTTCCTGTATGCCCGATCTTTTTTTGTCTTAAGATTCCTCGCATCTTTGCGACGACATCATGCGAGGTAAATCCCTTTTCTTTATAAATATTTAGAATTCCATCCATCTCATTAATTTTTCTCAGATTCCTCTTTCGCCTTTGCCTGCTTGTCAGCCAGGCAGGTCTTTTGATTGACGAAATAATTCCAATCTCCTTCTAGTTTTTTCTCTGCCTCTAATTTTGCCATCTGTTTTTCTATATGTAATGTAATATTATTGATTACATCATAGGACGAGCCGTGGATGCTACATCCCGCCGCTCTTATATGGCCACCGCCGCCAAACTCCTCTGCGATTTTGGCGACATCGATATATTCATTGGAACGCATACTAACTCGATAGAGAGATGGCTCTATCTCATAAATTAAGATGGCGACCTCCACGCCCTCGGTAATACGAAGCTGGTCGATAATTCCATCTAAATCTGCTGTCGTCATTCCATAGAAGCGAAACCAGCTTTGCTTGATGGCAGAAAAAATAACTTTTCCATCCATAAGCATAATACTCTCAAGCAAAGCTCGGCCTAAAATTTGATTTTGTATATATGTCTTCTTAAAGAAAGTATCATCAATAATCTTTGACTGATCCACTCCCTTTTCCAATAAATCTCCAGCTAGATACATTACTTCTCTCGTTGTATTTTGATGCTTGAAAACTCCCGTATCATGTACAATTCCCATATAAAATGCCTCAGCAACTGCCTTTGACATTTTCTCCATATCTAATAATCCACATAAAATTTCACTTGTGGAGCTTCGATTTGGCAAGATGATACTCTCATCTGCAAATCCCTTATTGCTAATATGGTGGTCCACGCAAAAGGTTTTTCTTGCGTTCTTATACATGATGCCAAACTCTCCAAGCCTGTCCTCATCTCCGCAGTCTAGGCAGATAAATAAGTCATAGACTAGCTCTTCATTAGGAATGGTTTTAATGGTCTGCGCTCCTGTTAAAAATTCAAATTCTGGTTTGATTGGCTGTAGATAGATATCTACCTGCTTTTGTGGATATTGTTCTGTGACATACTGGCGTAGTCCTACGCAAGATCCGACGCAATCCCCATCCGGTCTAATATGACCGGAGATTGCGATTGTTTTTGCCTCTTCGATTGCTTTTATTAACAGATTTGTCATCTCTTTATCACCCTAATCCCTTTCTTTTTCATTCCCTGTATCAGCTAGAGCGAAAACTTATTCTCCTTTGGTCACCTGGTCAATCTTTTTTGACATCTCGATGCCATACTCAATGGACTGGTCCAAAATAAAGATGAGCTCTGGAGTATTTCTAAGATTTAGCGTTCTCGCTAATTCTCTTCTCATAAATCCAACACCTTTTTTTAGACCTGTCATTGTATTTAGCTTATCCTCCTCATCACCGAGGACACTGATATATACTTTGCACTGCTTTAGGTCAGGAGCAACCTCGCACTGCATGACCGTCGTCATCGGATGAATCCTTGGGTCTTTCATCTCTCTCGCGATAATACGGCTTAGCTCTCGCTGTACCTCCGCATTGATTCGCGTATTTTTTACGCTATTTTTCCTCATATTTCCCTCAACTTTCATTTCATCTATCTAGGAATTTCTTCCATAACAAATGCCTCTATCTGGTCTCCCTCTTTGACATCATTGTATTTCTCAAATACAAGACCACATTCATATCCAGCTTTTACTTCTTTTACATCATCCTTAAATCTCTTCAAAGATGCAAGTGTTCCCTCGTAAATGACGATACCGTCTCTGACGATTCTCACTTTGCTGTTTCTCGATACGACACCGTCCTTTACAAAGGAACCAGCGATTGTTCCAACACCGGACGCCTTAAAGGTTGTTCGAACCTCCGCATGACCTGTAACCTTTTCCTCGTATACTGGGTCGAGCATACCCTTCATAGCCGCCTCAATATCCTCGATTGCATTATAAATAACACGGTAGAGACGAAGGTCCACCTTCTCGTGCTCTGCGATAGATTTCGCCATATTATCTGGTCTTACATTAAATCCGATAATAATCGCATTGGATGCAGATGCCAAGATAACGTCAGACTCATTGATGGCACCGACACCGCCATGGATTACCTTGATAACTACCTCGTCATTGGAAAGCTTCACTAAGCTTTGCTTTACCGCCTCGACAGAGCCCTGAACATCGGCCTTTACGACGATATTTAATTCCTTGACATTACCTGCCTGAATCTGGTCAAATAAGTCATCCAAAGACATCTTTGATTTTGTGTCGGCGAGAAGTTTCTCTCTATTGTATGCGAAAAATGCCTCCGCCGTCGTACGAGCTTCTTTTTCACTGTCCATCGCCATCATAATCTCACCGGCAAATGGAACATCATTCAGACCTAAAATCTCAACTGGTGTAGATGGTCCCGCTTTTCTAATATTTTTTCCATTATCATCCACCATCGCACGGATTTTTCCATAAGTGCTTCCGATGGATACACTGTCTCCGACTTTTAGAGTACCCTTTTGAACTAAGATAGTAGCAACAGGTCCTTTTCCTTTATCCAACTTTGCCTCGATAACAATACCTCTCGCATTACGGTTTGGATTTGCCTTAAGCTCAAGCATCTCCGCTGTCAGAGTAATCATCTCAAGCAAGTCATCAATACCTTCCTTCGTATGAGCAGATACAGGAACAAATGCGGTCTGACCACCCCAGTCTTCCGCCACAAGCTCATACTCCATGAGCTCTTGTTTTACACGCTCTACATTGGCACTTTCTTTATCAATCTTGTTCACCGCAACGATGATTTCCACACCTGCGGCCTTCGCATGGTTAATCGCCTCGACTGTCTGTGGCATAACACCGTCATCTGCTGCGACAACTAAGATAGCGATATCCGTGGACTGCGCACCTCTCATACGCATCGATGTAAACGCCTCATGTCCAGGAGTATCCAAAAATGTAATCTTTTGGTCTCCGACATTGACTACGTAAGCACCGATATGCTGCGTAATACCGCCTGCCTCTCCTGCTGTCACTCTCGTCTGTCGAATCGCATCGAGCAAGGATGTCTTTCCGTGGTCTACATGACCCATAACACAGACTACTGGTGGACGCTCCTCCATCAGAGATTCATCCTCCTCTTCTTCCTTTAAGAGTTCCTCGATAACATCGACAACTTCCTCTTTTTCTGCGATATAATTATACTCAAGTGCAATCTCCTCCGCCTGCTCAAAGCTAAGCTCTGAGTTTACGGTGAGCATCTTGCCCTCCAAAAATAACTTCTTAATAATCGTTCCAGCTGGAGTTTTAATTGCCTCCGCAAACTCTCCGACTGTCATTGTCTCTGGAAGAGAAACTGTCTTTATCTTATCCTCTTCTGGCTCTTTTGGAGCGGGAGCTGGTGCCTGTTTTGGTTTTACTGGCTTCTCCCACTGATTATTCTTATTATTTTTGTTATTTTTATTCTTATTATTCTTATTCTTGAAGCTATTTTTTCCGCCTCTTGATTTATCTGGTCTGCCGTCCTCCATCTGACTCTCTAAACGGTCTGCTCGGCTTAACTTCTCGTTATTGCGGTCCATTCTCTCTCGTCTCTCATTTTTATCGTTCTTTACGAACTCATTGGAAGCAGACTTCTTGCTATTTCTTCTTTGAGAATTCTGGAACTCACTAAGTACGTTTGACTGGTCCTTTCCAAAATCGCGGTCTCTATCCCTATTTCTTCCATCTCGGTTATTATTCCTTCCGTCTCTGCCCTGATTTTCACTATTAAATCTTCCGCCTTGACGGTTATCGGAGCGCTCCTGGCGATTGCCCTGGTTATTATTATTCCATTTTTTTGCTCCTCTATTCTCACCGCGATTATTCTCTCTGGAATCTCTCTGTCTTCCACCCTCGCGGTTTTGACCTTTATTTGCGTCTCCTCGCTGGGAGCGGTTCTCTCTTTGTCCTTTATTCTCATCGCCTCGCTGGGAGCGATTTTCTCTTTGTCCTTTGTTTCCATCGCCTCGCTGGGAACGATTCTCTCTTTGTCCTTTATTTTCTCTATTATTTCTCTCTTCCTTAGGAGTTCTTGTCTCCTTTTGTTCTTTTTCTTCTTTTTTTCTCATCATACTCTTTACCGCCTCACTTTTTTCAGGACGTTTTTTCTTAAAATAATCACTTAACCACGATACATGCTCATCACTCAATGTACTCATATGGCTCTTTACCTCTACGCCCTTTTTCTGCAATGCTGATATTATATCATTATTCGCCTTATTTAACGCTTTTGCAACCTCATATACTCTTTTTTTTGGCATATACTCCACCTCCATATACTTACTCGATTGCCCGTCTAACAGACAGTTTCATTTACAAGTTTCTTTTTTACAGCATCGGCAAAGCCGTCATCTGTAATGGCCATGGAAGCTCTCTTTTCCTTGCCTATCCAATGTCCCAATTCCAATTTGGTACTAAAAATATAGAGGGGCACTTTATAATAATCACACATATTCATAAACATCTTTTTTGTATTATCAGAAGCATCCTCTGCAATCAAGACAAGCCTTGCCTTTCCTGCTTTTATCGCATTCTCTGTTGAAAACTCTCCACTGACTATCTTTCCCGCCTTTGTGGCAAGGGAGAGCATAGACAATATATTATTTTTCTGATTCAAGCTCTATCAACTCCTTCGACAGCTTCTGATAAATCTCTTCTGGAATCTTAATCTTCAAAGAGCGCTCAAAACCTTTGTTCTTTACCGCCTTCTTAAAACATTCCGAAGAAAAACAGACATAGGCTCCTCGGCCATTCTTCTTGCCTGTCGTATCAAGTTCCACCTGGTCTTCCTTCGTCTTAATGACACGAATCAACTGCTTTTTCGGCATCATCTCCCGACATCCGACACATTGTCTAAGTGGAATCTTCTTCTTTACCATCTATCATCACTTCCCACTATTATACTCTCAATTTACTCATCCTCAGACTCAGATTCGTCATCTATCTCATCATAATCTTCCTCGGATTCCTCATCATAGTCCTCCTCAGACTCCTCATCATAATCCTCCTCGGACTCCTCATCATAGTCTTCCCCGGACTCTTCGTCATAGTCCTCCTCGGATTCTCCATCATAATCCTCAGTCTTATCCTCTTCCTCGGTCACATCATCGTAACCTTCTGTCTCTAATTCCTCTTGATTTTCCTCACCCTCAGAGATTTCCATCTCCTCGTCATAATCATCTAACTCATCCAAAATCTCTTCTTGCATCTCTAATTCTTTCTTCGCTAACGCTGCCGCCTGGCTCTCACTCTTAATATCAATCTTATATCCTGTCAGTTTTGCGGCAAGTCTTGCGTTTTGTCCTTCCTTACCGATAGCGAGGGAAAGCTGATAGTCTGGAACGATAACTTTGGCGCTCTTTTCCTCCTCATCCACCATGACAGACACAACCTTAGACGGACTCAATGAATTTTCAATCAATACTTCTGGGTCTGGGCTCCAATTGATAATATCAATTTTCTCCCCCTTTAAGTCATTGACAATAGCATTTACCCTCGCTCCATTTAATCCCACACAAGCTCCAACCGGGTCCACATTTGGGTCATTGGACCATACTGCAATTTTAGTTCTAGATCCTGGCTCTCTTGAGATACTCTTAATCTCAACAACACCCTCCATAATCTCTGAAACTTCCTTCTCAAAAAGTCTCTTCACAAGCTCCGGATGCGATCTGGACACTAAAATCTTCGGTCCCTTATTCGTATCCTTTACTTCTACAATATAGAGCTTAATTCTCTCCGTTGGGCGGAAACGCTCTCCTCTTACCTGCTCATTCTCTGTAAGAAGCGCATCTGTTCTGTCATCTAAGCTGACGCTGATATTTCTTCCGACATATCTTTGTACTACACCAGTTACGACATCCTTCTCCTTCTGATAGAAATGGTCAAATATAACCTTCCTCTCTTCCTCCTTAATCTTTTGCACAATAACACTTCTCGCATGTTGCGCAGCGATACGCCCAAAATTCTTCGGAGTAATCTCTACATTTACAATATCGCCAAGGTCATACGCCGCATTTTTCATCTTTGCCTGTGAGAGGCTTATCTCCATAACAGGGTCTTCGACCTCCTCCACTACTGTTTTTTCTGCGTAGACAGAAATATCACCTGTCACTCTATCCATATTTACTCTTACATTATCTGCTTTTCCAAAATCTCTCTTGTAGGCAGCAACCAAAGATGCCTCCACTGCCTCCATAATGACTTCTTTATGAATCCCTTTTTCCTTCTCCAATTGATTCAATGCATCAATTAATTCGCTCATTTTTCCTCTCCTTTATTTCTTCTAAAAATGAATCGCCAAGTGAATATTTGCGATATCCTTTCTTGCAAAAGTAAAATCTTCTCCTTCTATGTCAACTACAATATTCTTTTCGTCGTAGGATTTTAGATATCCTGTAAATTCTTTTTGCTTATCGAGCGGCTTATACAGCTTTAACTCAACTTCTTCCCCAAGGCTTCGCTCAAAATCTTTATCCTTCTTTAGAGCCCTCCCAAGTCCCGGAGAACTTACTTCCAATATATAGGCATCTTCCAAGAAATTCTCCTCGTCTAATTTCTGCTCCAAAGCGCGGCTAATAAAGACACAGTCGTCAATATTAATTCCTCCCTCTTTGTCCGCATAGACACGAAGATACCAGTTTACACCCTCTTTTACATACTCTACATCTACAAGTTCAAAATTGCCATCCTCGATAATTGGGGTGACAAGTTCTTCTGTTCTTTTCTCTATATCCGAGCGTTTCATCTTCTCACCTTCTCTCTCACTTCACATACCAAAAATCTCACGTATTATCTTCCCCAAATCAAAACATATATATCATTCCAAATCAGGGCTAAAACTTAGGTAATACTGTTTTTCTTCTTTTGCATGTATGAATTTGCTATGACATGAAAGAAGAGTGGACAAATGCCCACTCTCTTATGTCGCTTCTATACATACTCTATTTAGTACTATAGCATAAGTTTTCAAAAAAAACAAGAGGGAATTTAAAAAATTCACAGAAATTCGTTTTTCTATTCAAGAATGGGGTGGATATATAGACGCGAAGAAAGATGGAAAATTGATGGGATGGATATGTAGACGCGAAGAGAGGTAGGAGATATGTCCTCTAAAAACACGTTCGTTCCCACGG
>JAUUSJ010000315.1 GCA_030841965.1 Blautia sp. | reverse complement strand
GGTATTATTAGATATCATCTTATCGCACTCCTTTGCTGCTTATTATCTAGGGTTAAACTTAACTACTATTTTTTCTTTGCGATATAAAATATATAACTGTAATAATCTACTACTAATCTAAAATAAAGCGATTATAAGCTATCCTTTTTCCTGTGTTTGTTTTAAAGTTTTCATCTATACACTTTTTTATCTTTTCCTGTTCTTTTTCTTTATCCATAACCGTTAAATTTTCAAGCAAATCAGCTTCCCATTGTATTTGAAAATCAAGTCCATCAATTTTAGATGGAGTATGATGGTTGCCTATTATAAAGCATATTCTATCAATATTTTTGTTATAGCCTACCTTTTTTAATATTTCTTTCGCTACTTCTGGTCCTTCCTTTTCTTGATAGACACCATCAATAGAACCGTATTTTTTTTGTGCTTCAACCGCACCAATATCATGTAGTATAGCAATAATACTGATGAATTCTTTTTCTTCCTCTCCGATATTTTCTCCTTTCATTATATCTTCTGCATTTTTCAAAACTTTGAGAGTATGCTCTATGCCAAAAGGAATTTCTTTGAATACTTCTTTCATCTCTATAATAATTTTTTCTTTAAACATAAATTACCTCCATTTATACCTTATAGGTGTTTTAGTTCTATCTATCCACTTTTTTGTTCGCCGATACAATCAGCATCATGGGACGGCGCATTTCATCCTGCATCCCCGGAATATCCATCATGTTTTCCGGCGGCTGCGGCTCCACAATATGATTTATTATAAAACCATTTGAAAGCAGTGTATTTAGATATGTGGTCAGTGTTCTATGATATTTTGTAACCTTTTCTCCCAAAAACACAGCTGTCCGTTTGCCCTCATAATAATAATTATCCACCGGAAAATGCAGTATTTTTCCTTTTTCGTTATAATGCCAGTCTTGTGTTCCATAGGCAGTAAAAACAGGATGTTCAACCGTAAAAACTAGCTTACCACCAGACTTCAGTATTCTATATATCTTTTTTACTAAAATCTCATAATCTGCTACATAGTGAAACGCAAGTGAACTTAATATTACATCAAAACTCTCCTCTGGGAATTCCACATCTTCTATAGCACAGCATTTATATTCAACCTGTGGAAAATGTGTTTTTTCTTTGGCTACCTCGAGCATTTTATGAGAAATATCAACACCTACAACAGAAGACGCTCCGTGTTCCATCGCATAAATACAGTGCCATCCATAGCCGCATCCTAAATCAAGCACACGCTTATCTTTAAAATCCGGCAGCAGCTTTCTCAATGTTTCCCATTCTCCTGCACCGGCTAGTCCCTGCTGTGAGCGACTCATTTGACTGTATTTTTGAAAAAATATATTATCATCATATTTGTTTTCTTTCATCTGAATTCCCCCTCGTTTAAAAAGTTATTTATCTCCGTTGCAATTTTTTTCACTTCTTTATAAAGCTTCTCGGTCATATCGTAGCATTCAAAAAGTGAAAGACTGAGTACTTCAAAAATATGATTAACCCTTTCGGCATATTTTTCAGGTTTATATTCAAAAGTTTCAAGCAGTTTTATAGCTTTCTTTTCGTTAATGCAATAAGCATTATTGCATGCAAATAGTACTTGATTTAAGCATGAAATAATACGAAAAACATGGCCTGCAATATAATATTTATCCTCTGCTCCCGCATTTGCTTTTACAAACATTAAAGAGAACTCTGCTTCAAATAAAAAAAAGTTTATCAAGCTCTTCTTTAGAGCACCAGGGTAAATTTCCGCCTGATTTTTTAATTCGCATAAGCTTTCATTTTTAGCATATTGTATCTTGCTGATCGCCAATTCTCCACGATACATAGCACTTATATAACCATGGGGATGCCCAGTCTGATAATTGGCAGTAACAATTCCTTGCTCCGTATCTTTGATTATTTGTTCCACCCGTTTTATATCACGTAAAATCAAGTCAACATGATACCCATTTATAACTAACCATCCGCCGCCATTAATCCAATCACCCCACGCTCCGGGAGGTACAAC
>JAUUSJ010000099.1 GCA_030841965.1 Blautia sp. | reverse complement strand
AAATAACAGAGACGAGAAAGCAATTGGAAGTAGTAATTGGCGAAGTAGAAAGGACGATACAAGATGGAAAAGAAAATGGATGAGCTATTTGATGAACTAACCTTAACGGATATAGAGCTGGAAACAGCAATATTAGCTCAACAAGGACTAGTAAATGCTATAGAGAGTAGTTTAGAAAGCCGTGTAACCGTTCCGACCGTTACATTAGAGGAAGTATTGGCGATATCCAAACTTATTTTGAGACAAATAGGGATAACAAGAAAGCAGTTTAGCGTGACAATTCAGAGAGCGGACGAGATGGCAAGACAGAGAGCGGAGGAAATTAACAGAGCATGAGAAACGTAATCAAACAGGCAAAAAGAGGAAGAGCTACAATAAAGAAAAATCAAGAGCTTTCAGTAAGAGAACTTGAGGAGATATTTAATATCTATGATACTACTACAGCTAGAACTGGAAAGCATCTGGAAGGGCTATGGGATGCCGTGAGTATTGCTTATTATATGGGCTATGCGGTAGGTAGTAAGCAATCTTGACATGATGAAATTAGAGAGGGTTTGAGCCTTCTCTTTTTTTACGATATCATAAATACGCACAAAATACGTATAAAACTATTGACAAATGCGTGTAAAATGCGTATAATATAATTGTAATTGAAAATACTATGATTCTAAGGAGAGGGCACATGAAGAGAAGAGATTTGATTAAACGACTTGAGAAAAAAGGATGGTACTTAAAAAGAAATGGTGCAAATCACGACCTTTACACAGATGGGAACAGAGTAGAGCCAATTCCAAGACATTCAGAAATTAATGAAAAACTCGCTCAGTCGATTATCAGAAAGCTAGGGCTATAAGCCCTAGAAAACTGATATTCTTGTGGGTACTTCTTAGAATTTTTAATAGATTTTGTGCAGGGAGGTAATTTTATGGTAAGTGAAAAAAGAGCATATCCAATTATCTTAAAAAAGGCAGATAATGGATATTATGTAGAAATACCAGATTTTGACGTAGGAACGCAAGGGGATTCTATAGCAGACGCTATGGAAATGGCGAGAGATGCAATTGGGTTGATGGGAATCGATATGCAGGACGATAAAAAAGAAATTCCACAGCCATATAGTGCGCAAGTGTTAGCGGAAAAAGATGATATTGTAACGTTAGTTGATATCGATTTTGCGGAGTATCGTAAAAAAGCAGATAATAGAGCAGTAAGGAAAAATTGCACTATTCCGTATTGGATGAGTGTAGAAGCTGATAAACAGGGAGTAAATTATTCACGACTTTTGCAAGATGCCATTTTGTCCTTTTTGCATCTTGATAGTGCAAAGTCCTAACGATAATGAGAAAGGCAGCAGATGAGGAAAATGATTCTTTTTCTGCTGCCGTTTTGGTGTTTCCATTTTGGCAACGCCATAGATAACTTGTGCTTACCTTGTGAAATCACAGGATATTTCACGAGATAAAATCTCTATAAGCCTTGCTATTCCTAAGTATCTCCATCCAAATTTTACGACAAATTTACGACAATTAAGTAATAAATCATAATGAATGATAAGGTATCATAAAAGATAGTAGAGCGAGAAAGTGTAGAAATAATGCTAGGTACAGTATAACAAAGAAAGAAAAAGAAGTATCTGACAATTGACATAGAATTTTAAAAAAATCTTTCTTGCAATTATAGCCAAATAAAGTTATAATAAAAAAGAACAAATTTTCGATTAGATATTGGCTGAGGATGGCTAGGATATTTATTTTGTCTCATAGGAGTGACAAAGATAAGAGAAAGCTTGTATTATTTTAAGAGATAAAGGAGTAATATTATTATGATAAAAGAAGATAAATTAAATGCGTTGAATAAAGCAATCTCAGACATTGAGAAAGAGTTTGGAAAGGGCTCTGTTATGAAGCTTGGGGATAATACGAGAGGGCTGAATATAGAGACGTTTCCGACAGGTTCCCTAAGTCTTGATGTGGCTCTTGGAGCGGGCGGTGTGCCAAAGGGAAGAATTGTAGAAATCTACGGACCGGAGTCAAGTGGTAAGACGACAGTCGCACTTCATATGATTGCGGAGGTGCAAAAGAGAGATGGTATCGCAGGCTTTATCGATGCAGAACATGCCTTAGACCCAGTCTATGCGAAGAATATCGGTGTGGATATCGATAATCTATATATCTCACAGCCAGATAACGGGGAGCAGGCACTTGAGATTGCGGAGACGATGCTTCGCTCGGGAGCGATGGATATTATTATTATCGACTCTGTGGCGGCACTTGTGCCAAAGGCAGAGATTGACGGCGATATGTCAGACGTACAGGTCGGTCTCCATGCGAGATTAATGTCCAAGGCATTGAGAAAGTTGACTGGACATATTAGTAAATACAACTGTGTTGTAGTATTTATTAATCAGCTCCGTGAAAAGGTCGGCGTTATGTTTGGCAATCCAGAGACGACGACAGGAGGTAGAGCTCTTAAATTTTACTCTTCTGTCCGTATGGATGTCAGGAGAATTGAGACGATTAAACAAGGCGGAGAGGTGATTGGTAATAGAACGAGGGTCAAAGTCGTAAAGAATAAGATTGCGCCACCATTTCGAGAGGCTGAGTTTGATATTATGTTTGGAAAGGGAATTTCTAGAGAGGGAGATATCCTAGACCTTGCGGCAAGCTGTAATGTTGTCAAGAAGAGTGGCGCATGGTATGCCTATAATGACGCGAAGATTGGACAGGGAAGAGAAAACTCTAAGAAGTATCTAAGAGAGCATCCAGAGGTGATGGCAGAGATTGAACAAAAAGTCAGAGAGCATTTTGGAATGCCGGCAGCGCCAGCGGCCACAGCAGAACCAAAAGCAGAGTCAGAGCCTACAGAGGAGTAATATGAGGGCGCTGGGCGCCAGTGACGCCCGTTTAGCGCCGACCGGAGTGGAACGTAGATGCGGGAGCACATTGTGCGGAGCAATCTGGTATCAAAGGGGGCAAAAGGCTTTTTGCCCCCAGCGATATAGCGGAGAGAAGATATGACAGTGACAAGAATAGAGGACGCAGAGAAGAATCGAAAAAAGATTTATCTTGACGGTGAGTACGCTTTCTTTTTGTATCCAAAGGAGCTAAGACAGTATCCCCTCGAGGTGGACGAGGAGTTATCGGATGGAGTTTACGAGGAGATACGACATATCGTATTAGTGAGGGCAAAGCGCAAGATGCTTGCCCTCTTGTCAAAGAGAGATTATACATGTGAGGAGATAGCGAGAAAGCTAAGAAAGGGATATTATAGTGAGGATATTATCGAGGAGGCAGTTTGCTATGGTGTCTGTAAGCATTATCTGGATGATGAGCGTTATGCCAGAGAGTATATAGAGTGGAAGAAGCAGTCTAAGAGTCTTAGACAGATTTCTTATGAACTCTCTCAAAAAGGCATAGCGAAGTCCATCTATGAGCCAATCTTACAGTTAGAGGAGGATGACGAGGAGAATTTGAGGGAACTCGTTGATAGATATATGAGTAGGCAATCTGGAGAAGATTTTCAAAAAAAACAAAAAGCTTATCGACATTTTCTACAAAAAGGATATTCTAGCTCATTAATTCGCCAAATTTTAAGTCAATTTTAAAGAAGAGAGAGAAGAATAGTCAAATTCTATTGACAAGAACGTGAAAAGAGTGTAAAATTTAGGTGTTGCATTGAGAGAATGAATGTGGATGGATATCACGATATTATTTTTTTAATGTGAAAATTAAATAAGGAGGTGCTCCTGTGGGATACGTACTATTGGCCGTTTTAATAACTTTAGTTATTTCCGTACCTGTGTCTGCTCGGCTTGCTATTACATATCATAAGAATGTTGTGGAAGCGAAGATTGGAAGCGCAGAGGAAAAAGCTAGAGAGATTATAGATGATGCGCTTAAGACAGCGGAGTCGAAAAAGAGAGAAGCCCTGTTGGAAGCGAAGGAAGAATCAATCAAGGCAAAGAATGATTTTGAAAAAGAAACCAAGGAACGTAGAGCAGAATTGCAGCGCATGGAGAAGCGTGTGATTAATAAGGAAGAGAGTATTGATCGTAAGGCTGACAGCTTAGAGAAAAAAGAAGCGAACCTTTCTCATAAGGAAGCTGCTTTAGAAAAGCAAAAAGTCAAAGTAGACGAACTCCACGCAAAAAGATTGCAGGAACTCGAGAGAATTTCAGGATTAACCTCTGAACAGGCAAAAGAATATTTGTTAAAGACTGTCGAAGATGAAGTGAAGTATGAAACAGCTATTATGGTAAAAGAAATGGATACCAGAGCAAAAGAGGAAGCGAACAAAAAAGCGAAGGAATATGTTGTGAATGCAATTCAAAAATGCGCAGCTGATCATGTTTCCGAAACTACTATATCTTTAGTGCAATTACCAAATGACGAGATGAAGGGACGTATTATTGGACGTGAGGGAAGGAATATCCGAACTCTCGAGACAATGACAGGTGTAGACTTAATTATTGATGATACCCCAGAGGCAGTATTACTTTCCAGCTTTGATCCAGTGCGAAGAGAAGTAGCGAGAATCGCACTTGAGAAGTTGATTGTAGATGGAAGAATCCATCCTGCCAGAATCGAGGAGATGGTAGAAAAGGCACAAAAAGAAGTAGAAGTCATGATGAGAGAGGAAGGAGAGGCAGCTACTTTAGAAGTAGGTGTTCACGGCATTCATCCAGAATTAGTTCGTCTACTCGGTAAAATGAAGTTTAGAACTAGCTATGGACAAAATGCGTTAAAGCATTCTATTGAAGTAGCACAGCTTTCTGGTTTACTAGCTGGAGAGATTGGTGTAGATGTACGTATGGCAAAAAGAGCAGGTCTATTACATGATATCGGCAAATCTGTCGACCATGAGATGGAGGGCTCTCATATTGAGATTGGAGTAGATCTTTGTAGAAAATATAAAGAGTCTCCTTTAGTTATCAATGCAGTAGAGGCACATCATGGGGATGTAGAGCCTACTAGCTTGATTGCATGCATTGTGCAGGCAGCAGATACGATTTCCGCAGCAAGACCTGGTGCCAGAAGAGAAACTCTTGAAACCTATACTACAAGACTAAAACAGTTAGAAGACATTTCAAGCTCTTTCAAGGGAGTAGATAAGACTTTTGCTATTCAGGCAGGAAGAGAAATTCGTATTATGGTCGTTCCAGAACAGGTGAGTGACGCAGATATGATTTTATTAGCGAGAGATATTTCTAAGAAGATTGAAAGTGAGTTAGAATATCCTGGACAAATAAAAGTAAATATTATTAGAGAGAGCAGAGCGGTAGATTACGCAAAATAAAGCTTTCTTAGAATAACTAATATAGCGGCAGTTTTACTGCCGCTTTTTTCACAGTATATAGTAGAATAGATAATGAGAAAGGAAGGAGAGAAAAACATATGAAAGGATATAAGAGAATCAAAAAAGAATTAGCGTATAAAGGACATATTGTAGATTTCTACAAAGACTATATACAGCTTCCTGACGGCAAGATAGTAGAGTGGGATTTGGCGGACCATAAAGGAGCTGCTGCTGTACTGCCAATCACAGATGACGGAAAAATCATTATGGTAAAACAATTTAGAAATGCATTAGACAGAGAAACTCTAGAAATCCCTGCCGGCGGTATTAACCCAGGAGAAACTGCCAGGGAAAGTGCCATCCGTGAATTAGAAGAAGAAACGGGATTTAAGAGTGATAATGTGGAACATCTAAAAGATATCGTATCTGCAATTGGTTTTTGTAATGAGACAATCTATATTTATCTCGCAAGAGACCTAAAACCTTCCAAGCAACATCTAGACGAGGACGAATTTCTCGATGTACTATACTATGATATCGACGAGGTCGTAGATATGATTTTAGATGGAAGAATCATCGACGGAAAGACGACTGCCGCCGTATTAGCGTATAAGGTAAAATACGGAACGAATCAATAAGTTTTTTCCTATAATAAAATCCCTCCTTGTCACATATATTTATAATAAATAAACAAATATATGTGACAAGGAGGGAAAATTTTGCGTCAAATAGAGTTAAGAAATAAGGGAATGGTAGGAATTTATTTTGCCAGTTTAATTTTTGGAATTTTATTGACTAATTTTGCGGCACATCGATTTGCGACTTATATCAACCAACTAAATTTCATGGTATACGATTTGGACAAGCTCTCCCAAATCTCATCCAATGAATTTTTTTTATCCTTGCTTCTAAGGAGGGGAAGACAGTTTCTCGTTTTATATATAGCGGGCTTATTCTTACCGACAGTTCTAGTATTTGGTCTATATCTTTCTTTTTTTTCGTTCTCCCTCTCCTGTTTTTTATGTATACAAACTGTACAGTCGGGATTTTATGGGATTTTATCTTCTTTTTTTTATTTTTTTCCGCAGTATATCTGCTATATCCTTCTTTTTTTCATCTGCTATTATCGAATTAAGGGGAAAAAAGAATCCCTCCCTTTTCGAGAAGAGCGAAAAATAGGAGGGAAATATATATCCAAGGTATTTATTCGGTGGATGGTTGTCATAGCCATATTGCTTGGAGGTTGCTTTTTGGAGGCATATATCAATCCTATGCTCTTGCAATATATCGGGAGATAAGAAGTATTTTATTATACTCTCTCTGCGATTTCGTAGAGCAACTGCTCGGACTTCTCCCAGCCAAGGCAGGCATCTGTAATAGATTTTCCGTAGCATCCGCCGCCTACTGGCTGGTTGCCATCTTCAATATAACTCTCAATCATGACACCTTTTACAAGTTTTTCAATCTCTGGAGAGAGATGACGACTGTGAAGCACTTCCTTTACGATACGAGGCTGCTGGTCCCATTTCTTCCCAGAGTTAGCATGGTTTGCATCCACAATACAAGCTGGATTTTTCAAACTATGCTGCTCGTAAAGTTCAATTACTCGCATCAAATCTTCGTAATGATAATTAGAGATAGTTGTTCCGTGCTTATCGACGGCTCCTCTTAAAATCGTATGTGTCAGAGGATTTCCTGTTGTCTCTACCTCCCAACCTGCATACAGAAAATTATGTCCGGATTGACCAGCCATAACAGAGTTCATCATAACGGATAAATCTCCACTCGTTGGATTCTTCATACCGACTGGAACATCCATTCCACTGGATGTGAGGCGGTGCTGCTGATTCTCCACGGAGCGAGCGCCGATTGCGACGTAAGATAAAATATCTTCCATATATTGCCAGTTATTTGGATAAAGCATCTCATCCGCCGCTGTCAAATGTGTCTCTCTGATGGAGCGGATATGCATCTTTCTGATATCGAATAAGCCCGCAAGCATATCAGGAGCTTGCTCAGGGTCAGGTTGGTGGAGCATTCCCTTATATCCAGCACCTGTTGTTCTCGGTTTATTTGTGTAAATTCGAGGAATAATAATAATTTTATCTTTAATCTTATCTTGTACCTTAGCGAGACGATTCATATAATCTAAGACTGCATCTTCATTATCCGCTGAGCAAGGACCGATAATCACAAGAAACTTATCGGATTCTCCAGTAAAAACTTTGCTAATTAAATCATCTCTTTCTTTTTTTATAGCTTTTAAGTCATCCGTCATAGGGTATAAAGTTTTGATGACATCTGCGTTTGGCATCTCTTTTAAACGTTTAATACTCATTTTTTCCTCCTAAAATTGTATTTTTATATTTTTCAAACAGATATACCTAGTCTTGTATCAATTCATATAGCTAGGGAAAACTTTGTTTTGAAATTTTTAAAATTTTGTCTACGGTTAAGTATACCATATAACTTTTATAGTGTAAAGTATAAAAGTGGAAATGTTTTGAAATTTGCCATTGATAGTGTAGCACCTGAAAAAGAAGATGTCAAGATTTGAAAAAAGTGTAGGAAACAATTGCTTTTCCCTATTCAGTCATGATAGAATAAAAAATAAAGATGTTGGGGTCAAAAGGTCTTTTGCCCCCCTATGATACCGAATTGCTCCGCATAATGTGCTCCCGCAATTCTCAAAAACATTCCTAATCCGCTCATTTTTCTCCGAAAAATGGCTACTTATTCCTGTTTTTGGCGGGCCCCAAGTTCAAAAATCCTCTTGCAAGCAGGCTTGCATCTGATTTTTGAACTTTTGACCCTGGTATCAAATAAAACAATTAATATACATAATGAGGTGAAAATTGTGAGAGAACTAGAAGAAAGAATTTTAAGAGATGGACAGGCACTTAGTAAAAATGTACTAAAGGTAGATAGCTTTTTGAATCATCAGGTAGATTATATTTTGATGGATAAGATGGGTGAGGACTTTGCTAAGAGATTTCAAGAGGAAGGAATTACGAAAGTATTTACGATTGAGAGTTCTGGCATTGCGCCGGCCTACGCGACAGCGAGAATTTTGGGCGTTCCTATGGTTATCTTGAAAAAGCAGACTTCTAAGATTTTAAATGAGGACGTGTATCAGACAAAGATTACTTCTTTTACGAAGGGAACAAGCTATGAGCTTACCCTATATAAAAAATACGTCCAGCCAGGAGATAAGGTATTATTAATTGATGATTTTTTGGCGAACGGAGAGGCTGCGACAGGAAGCTGTAAATTACTTGAGATGGCGGGAGTGGAAGTCGCAGGTATCGGCATTGTTATAGAGAAAGCATTTCAAAGGGGAAGAAAACGTCTGGAAGATGCGGGATATAGAGTGTATTCTCTCGCTCGTGTATCAAAGTTAGATAAAGATTGTATTGAGTTTATTCCAGAGGAAGAAGTTTAAAAGACTGCTATAAAAGGAGTGGATGGAGGGGATATCCCTCGATGGTATAAAGTTTTTATCGTGTTATTAGTCATATGGATAAAAAAGAAAGAAGGGCAAAGAATATGTATTTAGGAATTAATGTTTCAAGAGATGCCATTCGCTATGCGATGTATGGACAGGAGTTTGAGGAGATTGAAAAGTGGAAAAAAGATATGAAGGAATTTGAGTCTTCCGACCAACTTTACGATTATATCTGTGAGGAGTTGGATGAGACTGGAGCAGATTTGATTGGAATTAGTGTTCCAGGAATTGTGAGAAATTCCAGAGCTATCGCAAAATCACAGATAAAATACCTCTATAAGACAGATATTAAAAAAGAAGTCGAAAAAAGAACAGATATTACGACTCACGCTATCAATGAGGCGAGGGCGTCTGGATACTGTGAGTTTCAGATGGGAAATGGCAAGGGTACGAAATCGAGTGCGTATTTTATTATCGGAGATACCCTCGGTGGATGCATCTGTGATGAGAAAGGTATTGTAGAGGGTAAGGATGGGTTAGCAGGAGAATTTTCCGTCATTCCTTTTGGGAATACATTCTCAGGTAAGCCAGATATTTTGACAAACTATGCTTCGATGGACGCGCTTGTAAATATTTATAAGGAGTTCTCAGACAGAGAGACGACAAAGGGAGTGCAGGTTGTTCGTCGTTATTTACAGGGAGAGCAAGATGCGGCCCATGCGATGGATGCCTGGATGCAAAATATTTGTTATGGACTATACGAGGTGATGATGATGTATAATACAGACGTCATCTGCCTTGGGGGACAGATTTCCGAGGAAATTTGGTTTGTGGATTTCATTGAGAAGAGATTTAATGATTACCGTTTTCTATTCCATGATGTGCTTACAACAAAGATTTTGCAGTGTAAGTTCAGAAATAGTGCAAGCTTGCTTGGGGCTGTATTATACGCAAAGGACAAAGAAGAAGGTAAGTAAGACTATCGGTAGATAGGTCAGCGATAGTGGCATGGAAAAGGGGAAGAGAAACCATAGATGAAAAAGGTGGGATCATATGCTAGAACAAGAGATATTTGAGACAAGACTAAAACACCATATAGATGAGCTTAGAGAAATCTATATGTATTTATACGACAATGAGGAGATGTTTCAATCACTCTGTAAAAATATGAGATATTTTTACGAACAGAGATCCGAGAAATTAAGAGAGTGTGACCAAAAGAGAGAGAAGAATAAAGATTGGTATAGAAAAAATGATATGATTGGTATGATGCTCTATGTCGACAATTTTGCCGATAATTTAAGTGGAGTATCTGAGAAAATTTCTTATTTTCAGAAAACAAATATAAACTATATTCATTTAATGCCATTTTTGGAATCTCCAGTGGAGAAGTCAGATAGTGGATATGCAGTGTCCGACTTCAGAAAAGTGAATAAAAAGTTTGGAACGATAGAAGACCTTGTAAATCTAATTCAAAAATGTCATGATAGTGGAATTTTTGTCAGTATGGATTTCGTGATGAATCATACTTCCGACGAACATGAGTGGGCAAAAAAAGCGAGAGAGGGTCAAAAGGAATATCAAGACAGATATTATTTCTTTGATAATTACTCGATGCCAGCCTTATATGAGAGAACGATGTCCCAAGTATTTCCGACGACTGCGCCTGGCAATTTTACATGGATTCGTGAGCTTCAAAATTATGTTATGACGACATTTCATCCATACGAGTGGGATTTAAATTATACGAATCCGATTGTGTTTCATGAGATGATGAGTCATTTCTTATATTTGGCAAATTGTGGGATTGATATTATGAGAATTGACGCAGTTTCCTATATTTGGAAGGAGATAAATACACCTTGTCGGGACCTTCCGCAGGCACATATGCTTATTCGGATGGTACGTATTATCACTGAAATCGTATGCCCGGGCGTTTTACTGCTCGGCGGGGTAGAGAAGGAGCCCCAAAAGGCTATCTCTTATTTTGGTACGGCAGATAAGCCAGAATGTCATATGCTCTATAATACTACAGGGATGGCGACGATATGGAATACTGTGGCGACGAGGGACACGAGATTACTGAAAAATCATCTGGATTTTTTCAGTAATCTTCCAAGAGATTTTATCTTCCTAAACTATCTGCGGTGTCATGATGAGATCAGATGGAGATTGGATTATCGCACTCTTCAAAGCTGGGGGATGGAGGAAGTACCTCATAAGAAGTATCTGAATGATTTCTTCACGGGAAAGATTGAGGAGAGTTTTAGTAAGGCAGAGTTATATAACGAGAGCCTTTATTTTAACGATGCGAGAGTCTGTGCGACGACAGCGTCTATATGTGGAATAGAGAAGGCGTTGGAGGAGAAAGATGAGAAAAAACTTCAGATAGCGATTTCTCTCGATACAATGTTACATGCATTTTTGTTTATGCAGTCTGGAATACCGATTTTATACAGCGGCGATGAGATTGGCCAGTTAAATGATTACTCTTATAAACAGGACGAGAAAAAGAAAAAAGACTGTAGATGGGTCTATCGAGGCAAGATGGACTGGCAGATAGTAGATAAGTTGGAGAAGGAAAAGACAGCATTTGGGCAAATCTTTGAGAATCTACAAAAGCTAAAAGAGGTGAAAAAGAGAGAAAAAGTTTATGATGCTGACGCCAAATCTTATACGATACCGACTTGGGATGATAGCTTGCTCTGTCTTGTGAGGGAGAAGGACAAGGACAAGGTGATTGGACTTTTTAATTTCAGTGAGAAGAAAAAGACGGCTTGGATTGATGAGCAGGATGATTTGTATCGTGATATTTATACGGATGAAGTCGTAAGAGCGTCTGCGATTTCCTTAGAGCCATATCAGTTTTTGTTTTTAAAGAGGATGAATTTGGCGAGACCAAGACCAAAGAATACGATTTCGCAAAAGCCAAAAGGCTTAAAGGCTGGACCTCCAAAGGGAGTAAAGCCAAAGATGTGGAAGCCGCCTGTTTATCCGCCAAAGAAAGAGGAGACAAAGGAGAGTAGGATAAGGCAAGGACTGAAAAAGGACGAAGGAGAGAGAGGAAGATTGTCGAAACAGAAAGTGGAAAGTGACGAGGGAGAAAGAGGGGGATTGTCAAAACAGAAAGTGAAAAAGGATAAGAGAGACGTTTAAGAGAGATGCCAAGAGAGCAAGCGGATATCTCCTCCGAAAAGACGTGGGAACGAACGTGTTTTTAGAGGACATATCTCGGGGCTCTCTTTGCGTCTTTTTTCCATTTTCTTCGCATCTCTTTTCCATTTCCTTAGCGTCTGTCACAATGTTTCTCTCACCTGTCTCCTACTCTTCTCGTATCTAATTCTCCATTATCCCCAAAAAATTATCTAACTGACAAAAATTTCACCCTATCCTCTATAGAAGCAGATAAAAATCTAACTTGTCAGTTTGGAGAAAGAATGATATGATTCTAAGAGGAGTATATAAAGAGAGGAGTTATCAAAATGCATAAAAAAAGAGGAATTTATTTGGCATTATTTCTTTTTTGTCTAAGCTGTATCTTGTTTTGTAAACCATCTGATGCAGCCAGCATAAAGTTAAATAAGACCAAAAAAACAATTGGAGTGGGGGATACGTATCAGTTAAAAGTATCTGGGACGAAAAATAAAGTGAAGTGGACTGTGAAACCATCAAGCATTGCCAAGGTGAGTAGCAATGGAAAGGTGACGGGCAAGAAGATTGGAGTAGCGACGGTGACGGCTCAAGTTGGCTCTAAGAAATTGACTTGTAAGATTACAGTACATAAGCATAAATATACATCTAAAGTGACAAAGAAGGCCACTTGTACGAAAAAAGGTGTGAAGACCTATACTTGCTTTTGTGGAAAGTCCTATACGAGGGAGATTGCGAAAAAGGAGCATGTAGCTGGCAAGTATATCGTCACAAAGAAAGCGACGAAGACGAAAGATGGATTAAAAGTAAAAAAATGTGTATCTTGCAATAAAGTCATGGCTAAAAAGACGATTTTGAGTACAGAAAAGCAAAAAGAGCAGGATTTTGTGGCAAAGTATTTAAAAGATAAAAAAGCGAAACAGGTTATTATTGTAAAGTATGAGAAGGGTTCAGACGCTACCTTAAGTTTTCACCAAAAAGGAAGTGATGGTCTTTGGACTCAGGTGCTTTCTACTTATGCATATCTGGGACGAAATGGAATCAAGAAACAAAAAGAGGGGGATGGAAAAACGCCAGTCGGTGAGTTTGATATCAAATCTGCATTTGGAATTAAGGCAAATCCAGGAACGAGTCTTCCGTATACGAAGGTGACAGATACCATGTATTGGTGCTCGGATAAGGCGTATTATAATACATTAGTGGATGTAAGTAAGGTAAAGCATAATTGCAATGGGGAGCATTTAAAGAGATATACTGGATATTATAATTATAGTATGGTCATTGATTATAATAGCGAATGCACATATGGAAAGGGAAGTGCTATTTTCCTTCACTGTGCTGTTAAGAAAAGTACAGGGGGTTGTATCGCAATTCCAGAAACGAAGCTGATTACTATTTTGAAAAAGGCAAAACCAGGAATTAAGATAGTAATAAAATAAAAAGATGTCTATAGGAATGGAGATACGATTATTTTATTTTAGGAACAAAGGAGAAGAGAGATGGCAGATGATATTTTAACGACGGGTGATGTCCTCAAAAGTCGAAAGAAAGAGGATAAGGCTGATACACCAAAGGGATTTAAAAACATAAACTGGGATACCAAAAAGAGTAAGAAGAAATCTCCGTCTGTACCAGGGTTAAAGAATCCTCTAGCGGAAGAAGTTCAGTCCTTGAAGAGGGAAAAACAGCAGCTACAAGAAGAGATGGAGCTTTTAAAGGGCGAAAAGGAAAAAAATACGCAAGAATTAGAAGAGTTAAAAGCTACCCAGTCTAAACTTGAGAGTCAGCTCCAGGCGGAGAGGGAGACGAGTGAAAAAGAAAAGACAGAACTAAAGAGACAGATAGAGACTGCCAAGTATGCAGGGGGAAAAGAAAAAGAAGGTTTGCAAAGACAGCTAGAGTATCATAAAAAGACAAGTAATAAGGAGATAAATCAGTTGTCAGACAAGCTTTCTAAGACAGAGGGAAAGCTAAGAGAGCAAGAGTCCAGGGCAGAGATGCTCGAAAGAGAAAGACAGAATTTGCAGGTCGAGGTAAAACGTCTGGAAAAAAGCGTGGAAGAGCAAAAACAAAATTTAGAGCAAGAGAGACAGAAAAAAGATGAGGAAAAGATAAATCTGCAAAGAGAGAGGGAGAATCTAAGGGAAGAGATATCTAAAAAGCAGGATGAAATTAAGGATGTAAAAGAAGAATTGACAAATAAGCAGAGCGAGTATGATACATTAGATACAACGAGCCGAGCATCCATTGAAAAGGCGAATAAGATGCGCTATGTTTGGACTATTATTGGCGTGATACTTGGCGTGTTTGGCGGAGTAATCTTAGAGAGTGTAGCTCATATTTCAGCAATGTTTATGTAATATAATATGCCTGCCAGCGGGCAAGGATGAGGGAAAGGAGAAAGAAAATGGAGAGATTAAACAGAACAAGAGCGATTTTGGAGGAGCTAAAACTAGATGCGATTTTGGTTGTAAGTCCTTATAATATGAGATATATTAGCGGTTTTGCAGGAGGAGAGGGACTTTTATATATCACAAAAGAGAAGAGTATTTTGTTTACGGATTCCAGATATACGATTCAGGCGAAGAAAGAATCCAAGACATTTACTGTAAAGGAGAGTGCAAGTCCAGCAAAGACGGTTGAGAAATTGGCTGTCTTATTTGAGGAGGATAAGATTGAGTCGGTAGGTCTAGAAGATGAGGTACTCACTTACAAAGAAGCGAGGTCCTATATGGATATCTCTGATAAAATTCACTGGGTTGGATTAGAGGGAAGAGTGGATAGGCTTCGTGTGATTAAGACGGAGGAGGAACTTCAAAAATTAGAGAAGGCAGAAGGAATTGGCGACGCGGCATTTTCTCATATTTTGACCGTGATTAAGCCTGGAATTACAGAACTTGAGGTTGCAGCAGAGCTTGAGTATTTTATGAAGAAAAATGGAGCATTAAAGACAAGCTTTGATTCTATTATTGCTTCGGGCATTCATTCTTCCATGCCACATGCGATACCGACAACGAAGAAAATCGAGCTTGGAGATTTTGTCACAATGGATTTTGGATGCATTGTGGACGGATATTGCTCGGATATGACAAGAACGATTGTTGTCGGAAAGGCGGACGAAAAGCAAAAAGAGATTTATCATATCGTTTTGAAAGCACAGCTGGAATCTCTGGCAGCTGTCAAGGCAGGTGTGAAGGGCTCTGAGGTGGATGCCATTGCGAGAAAGATTATCGGCGATGCGGGATATGGAGATTATTTTGGACATGGACTTGGACATAGTGTCGGATTGTTTATCCACGAGGACCCAAGATTTTCTCCGACATGCGATGAGAGGATAATGGCCAATACGATTATGACGGTGGAGCCAGGAATCTATCTCGATGGATTTGGCGGAGTTCGTATCGAGGATATGATTGTAGTGACAGAGGATGGGTATCGTAATTTTGCTCATTCGGAGAAAGGGTTGATTGAACTATAGTTTAGAGGGAGGCATAAAGAGACGTAAAGAGATGGAAAGAGACGCAAAGAGAGCAAACCGATAGCTCCTCCGTAAACACGTTCGTTCCCACGGTTTTTCGACATACGCTGATTTTTGCC
>JAUUSJ010000314.1 GCA_030841965.1 Blautia sp. | reverse complement strand
CATCTATAGTTACGGTCATAAAGATAAAACAAGATAAAGGAACCGTACAAACTCATCTATAGTTACGGTCATAAAGATAAAACAAGATAAAGGAACCGTACAAACTCACCTATAGTTACGGTCATAAAGATAAAATGGGCTAAAGGAACCGTACAAACTCACCTATAATTACAGTCACAAAACTGTATATTCTAATATGACCGCATAAACCTACCTATAGTTGCAGTCACAAAAACAAAACAAGATAAAGGGACCGCACAAGCCCATCTATAGTTACAGTCGTAAAGATAAAATAAAGGAATCACACAAGCCAGAAGTTGACAACTTTTAGTACTTTATATTGAGTGGAATTGATGATACTTCTTTATTAGACTCTCTTTGCGTTTGTTTCCAGTCTCTCTTCGCTGTGTATTGGCGAAACATAATGATAAAGATGTCTTATTTTTCTATATCAAAATAATAATATAAACTAACTATAAAATCTCAAAAGACTTATGGAAGAATATTGAAATCGAAACTTTACATTTTTTTAATGAAATGTTAGGATAAAAAGATACAAGCATATATTAATATATATGATACCAGGGTCAAAAGGTCTAAAATCCGATGCAAGCTTGCTTGCAAGAAGATTTTTGAACTTGGGACCCGCCAAAAACAGGAATAAGTAGCCATTTTTCGGAGAAAAATGAGCGGATTAGGAATGTTTTTGAGGCGCTGGGCGCCAGTGACGCCCGTTTAGCGCCGACCGGAGTGGAACGTAGATGCGGGAGCACATTGTGCGGAGCAATTCGGTATCATAGGGGTCAAAAGACCTTTTGACTCCAACATCATATATATCGATAACTACAAGAATTATATTAAATTTAGAAAGGGAAATAGTGATATGACAAATGGATTATTTTTACAGGGTGGAGGCGCTAAAGGAGCTTTTGAGGCAGGTGCTATTTATGCCTTGCGTGAGGCTGGACTGGAATTTTCCACGATAGCTGGAACTTCTATCGGTGCCATTAATGGGTACTATTTATATATGGGACAAGAGGAGGAGATGAGACGTTTCTATACAAAATCTGATTTAATGTCCGTTGCAAAGGAACAGGTTATCACAGATGTAGTCTCAAATGAAATGTTGATTGAACAGCTCTATCCGCTTTCCTACATAGGTTCTGCCGTCAAAAGATTTTATGTGAATTATGTTCATGTAGAAAATAAAAAAACTATAGAAGTACAAAAAGAATTGTCAAAAGAAGATAAACAAGAACAGTTAAGAACCATTATAGCAAGCTCTCTTCTTCCATTTTCTCTGCCTGAAGGCTTGGATTTTGTAACACCAGAGGAAGCCGCTGTGAAATACGGCGACCGTGTTATGGGACCATGTTTTGATGCTGATGTTGCCGCTGGAAAATATGAAAATCGAGATTTAGATGGCGGTATTTTAAATAATTTTTTCATGGAACCATTTGCAAATGATAAAGTAGATAAACTTTACCTTATCTCTCTTCACGATGAACTTCCTATTCCTGATTATCTAAGTAAAATCTACACAGAGGAACAGCTTATCCTTATCGAGAGAGAAACACCTTTCCCTGCCAATTCCTCTCTTAATTTCTCACAGCCATTTTTAAGAGACCTCTTCTGGGAGGGATATGAAACGGCAAAGAAAGTTTTATAAAAGAACTTTTTTTCACAACCTTTATATTTTTACATTATCGTAGCACGATAGCATAAAATTTTATTTGGATTAAGAAAAAGAGAACACCAGAATCGGGCACATTTAGGCTACAAGATACAAAAAGTAAAATTTTATTCGGATTAAAGAAAAAAGGACACCACTTTGTAATAAAGTATTCAGTAACGAACCAAAAATACCAAAATAAAGAAAAGTGTTCTCTATGATTAATAGTAAACATATTTTGAAGAAAAAATGTACCAACAAATTAAAAAAACTTAAACTTCCAAAAAAAGGAAATAAAATGCTGTCGCCAATACACAGCAAAGAGAGGAGGCAGGTATCTGCCCCGAAAACGATAGAGAGTGGAGCGATTTTTCGATATACTTAGC
>JAUUSJ010000098.1 GCA_030841965.1 Blautia sp. | reverse complement strand
TTGACAAAAAGAATCCCGTATTTATGCGGGTTCTGGCGTTTCGCAAACGCCTAAATATCATTAAAAGGAAAGGAGGATTTATTTTGAAAGTGAATATTGAAATAGCCCCACAATATAGAGACCCCTATGCCGTAATTTATACAAATAAGATTACAGATGAGGTTCAGCATATCATAAATATGCTAAATGGAAAAGATTCACCTATTACCGCTCAATTAAAAGACAAAATCGCAATTTTACAACCGAAAGATATCTATATGGTGCGAGTTGAAAATGGAGATACCGTGATATATGGTGAATCAGACAAATATTATTCAAAAAAAAGATTATATGAATTAGCCGAACAACTTGGAAAACAATTTATGCAAATATCAAAATCAACACTAGTTAATCTTGCATATTTAGACAATATTGAGGCTGGTTTTAGTGGTTTATTACTTCTAAAACTCAAAAATGGCTGTAAGGACTATGTTTCTAGAAAATATTTACCTAATTTCAAAAAATATCTTGGTATATAAGGAGGAATAAGATGAAAGATTTATTAAAGAATTCTGTCATTTCAATTGGAATAGCATTGACTATTTTTTGTATCGTTGGAGTTATTTTCGATTTCATTTATAGTGGCAATTTTATTATGAAAAATTATAATTTTACTAAAATGGTAATGGGTAGTATTATTGTTGGACTAGGTTTTGGTATTCCAAGTATTATCTACCAAAATGATAAGATAGCTCTACCTATGCAATGTTTAATTCATATGAGTACTGGATGCATTATATATACATTAGTGGCCTTTCGTATCGGATGGATTCCTACTGGAAAAGGAATTAATATCTGTTTATGTATTATTGCTGGTCAGCTTGCAGTAGCAATTTTAATATGGATTTTTTTCTTACTATATTATAAAAAAATGGCTTATGAAATGAACAAAAAAATAAAGGAAAATCACTTTGCCGATAAAAAACAAATTCACAAATAAATACCACATACGCGCGAACTACCCATCACCTAAAGATAATGTGCTTCGTTAAGTGTAATGCCATTCATTCCATGACCTAAAGGTTATAGGTTTTCTGACTTATTCCTTATAAAATGGGGAGCAGACGCCGAGAGAGCAAGTAGGTATATGCTTCACAAACACGTTTGTTCCCACATTTTTCGACATACACTGATTTATGCTTCATTTCTAATTCTATACTTTCCCACTATTTCTAATTCTATCGATTAATATAATATCTGCAGGCAACCAATTTATAGAATCCAGTTCCGTCTTATTCAACCATTTTGCGGCCTCATGTTCTTTTAATACTAAATTTCCCTGTTTTACTTCACACCAGAAACAATCCATTGAAAGATGGAATGTCGGATAATCAAATTCTATCGTATCAATCAACTCACCTACTATAATCTCGGTCTCCAACTCTTCCATGATTTCGCGCTTTAATGCTTCCTGTGGAGTTTCTCCGCGTTCAATCTTCCCGCCAGGGAACTCCCAACCACCCTTCAAATCTCCATAGCCTCTCTGCGTAGCAAATATTTTATTATCACTTTTAATCACAGCAGCTACTACTTTAATTGTTTTCATGATATATACCTCCACTCCCTTTCCTCATCCTTTTTATTTAGTCATTTACAATATATTGATACAAATCCTCTCTCACTGGCACATCTAAGAGCCATTCAATTTCAACTGCAGTTTTAGTAGTATTCGACATTACAAATTCCTTAACTCTACCAGTTGCCTGTATATGTCCCAAATAATAAAATTCTTTAGATATCCTATCCTCCTTATTCTTTCTTACAAAAAGTTCCACCTGAATTCCTCTTTCCTTCGCATGTAGGAAATTTTGTACATCCTCTGACTCTATATTTCTACCCGATTTTGATATTGCAATCAACCTGTTATTCGTTACAAAACGATCTTCATACTTTGTAGTATCACTGATATTCTCTGGCTTATCATAATTAATAAATACTGGAAAAGTCTTCGTTCTCTTATCAAACTTATAACCACCAATATTAAGAGGCACCTCATTATTTTCCCAATTTAAAAGTCTACACACATCCTCATATGTATATTTTTGATACAAAACAAAGTCAGTATTTTTATAGGTATTACTATAGTCACGACGGTATCTGTTAATGCCAAATTCTACTAATTCTTTCAAAATATTATAAAATTCATCATTTGCAAGCATTTCAGAAAAAGATTTTGTTATATGATAATCCATTTCCTCCGAATCAACATTTATGCTGTCGGGCTCGATAAACACACATTGCTCGTAAGTTTTTCTACTACCACCAGCTGGAAAGACATTGGTCATGACATTCACGATGTTTTCTTGCTGCTTTATATCTAAAGTTTTTCCATAATTTTCTGATAAATCTTTTTTCAAATTCTCAAATACATGAAGCCTTGAAAGTCCATGTATATAAGCCAACATTATATTAAGCATTTGCAACTCATGAATTCTTTTTCCATTCGCCAACTTCTTCGATATAAATTCAATCGCCTTCTCTTCATCGGCAGAAAGCCGAACTGTATATTCTTTCTCATATTTCACGAGAAACTTATAATAAGAACCCAAGCTTTTATTATCGAAAATACGCAGCACATCCATTTCTCCATATTCATCAAAATCCATAAGGCTCGGAATCCTACCCAGCTTATTTTTTAAATTTATGTAATTTTCTTTTATTAACTTAATATCGCTGAAATTTGCATTATCTATGGAAGAAAATATCCTTTTTCTACTTATTTCATCAAAGTGAATCGTACTTTCTCCTGGAATCACACGTCCACCTTCCATCAAGTAGCGACGAATATTATCCTTGTTATAGCTTCGGTCTCCAGATAAAGCAATCGGTATCATAAAATTATTCTTATAATTTCCAATAAAATCTAGTACAACTACATATTCTTTCTCGTCCGCCTTCCTAAGTCCACGTCCTAGCTGTTGAATAAACACAATTGGAGACTGTGTCGGACGCAACATAATAACTTGATTAACCTCAACAATATCAGTACCTTCAGAGAAAATGTCCACAGTTATAATATAATCCAGATAATTTTCATACGGGTAGATAATTGTACCATATTTATTTTTATACGCTGACATAAGAGACTCATTTGAAATATCCTTGCTTAAAAGTTCAATTGCCTCTTCCCTTGCCTCATCCGAGTCCATTCCACTAAGTGCAACCGTCTTAAGTCCTCTTTCATTAAACTTTCTAGAAAGTTCCTTTGCTTCATCAATTCTACTGCAAAAAATTAACCCTTTTACTCTGCTACCACTATGTCCAAAATATGCAGCCTGCTCCATCACATACTTTACTCTATCATCTGATATGAGATATCTAAAATTCTTTACCTTCTCTTCCTTAGAAGTTCCTTCATCAGAAATAATTTCCAAATCTGTAATTCCAAAATAATGAAACGGACAAAGTAAATTTTCTTCCATAGCCTGCTGTAGCCGAATCTCATAAGCAATATTATAATCAAATATCTCATATACATTACATTCTTCTCTCTTATCATTTCGCTTATCCGGTGTTGCTGTCATACCCAAAGTAAACTCAGGTATAAAATAATCTAAAAGTTTTTTATAACTACCTGCTGTGATATGGTGACATTCATCGTACACAACACACTCAAAGTAATTCCTTGAAAATCTCTCAAGATTTTCTTTCTTACTAAGTGTCTGTACCGTCGCAAACACATAGTCAGCAGCATAATCTTCATCTTTTCCACCAAGCCCTGAAACAAGCCCCGTCTTAATTTTACTCCCTAAAACTTTCTCAAAAGATTTTTTCAATTGTTTTGCAATCTGGTTTCGATGCACTATTATTAAAACCTTCTTAAAACAAAGCTCACGCATAGCAAATGCAGCAGCATAAGATTTTCCAGTACCTGTTGCACTAATTAAAATGGCTTTCTTTTCCCCCGCAGCTAAAATTTTTCTCAAATTGGCAATAAAGCCGACTTGCATACTATTGGGCTGTAATCTATATGTTTCAAGCGATGGAATTATTTCACTTTTAGCTATCTCTCGTTGGTGTTTGATAATCTGATATCGCTCTTTATATATTTCAAAAAATTCATCAAACGCAAGTGTATATTTTGATTTCCAGAGCTCTTGAAATTCTTTAACAATTGCAAGTGCAACCTCTCCTTGCTCTGCTGAAACAATCTTTGTATTCCATTCTCTATTTCGAGTGAGTGCTGCACTAGTAATATTTGAACTACCAATAATAATTCGATATATTTCTTCTTTTTTAAAAATATATCCTTTAGTATGAAAATCGTTATCTGCCGCCTCCACATCATACATTTTCAATGTAATATTTTTGAGGCTATTCAGCTTTTCTAATGCCGCTGGTTCACTAAAATTTAAATAATTCGTAGTTAAAACTTCTCCTGAAATTCCTTTTTTCTCTAATTCTTTCAAAGTCTGAAGAAGCGGTGTAACTCCACCCATCGTAATAAATGCAACACTAATCTGAAATCTATCACAGGACAATAGTTCTTCCTCGATAGAAGAAATTACCTTCTTGCCTTCCTCCGGATTATTAGAAACAAATTCAGGTCTATATTTTAAATTCGATGCTAGGTTGCCATCTATATATGCGGTTTCAAAACCTTTCTTTAGTTCTTCTAAATGATGACTACTCATTTATTAATTCCTCTCTATTCTTAATACAACAATTTTATTCAATCTGAACTTACAAATCTGCCTCTCCTCTAATTGGATTAACTTTTAATGTAGATAAAATACTTTTTTTGCAAACCCATTCTTTGTATATCCTTTATTAAAAGATATCCTATCTTCATCTTGACTCATTTGAGATAATTCTTTTTTCATGAAAATTCCTCTTTCAACTTAAAATCATTTAAATATAACGTCTTACACTCTCCATATATTGCTTATAAACTGTCCCAAACTTTGCTACACACCACCTTTCTTCTGCAAGAATTATCCAATGGGCAGAAATCTGAAATATCACCACCACCACAAATAATGCCAAAGATTGAGTTAGTAGAGCCATTCCTACAAAAACGATGAAATAAGCAACATACATAGGATTACGGGAAAATTTATAAACTCCATTTGTGTTTAAGCCTCTATCATCGGGGAAAGAAAAATTTATGACCGTAATCGCACATAAACATAACCCCAACAAATAACAAAGCAATCCCGAATAAAATTGCCATGAAAACTCAGCCTTTATTCTTAGAAAAAACAGATATAAAAATATTGCTATATTTGATATTTGATAAATATAATATGCAATTTTTTCTTTTCCTTGCACTGGTGCAAAATAAGCAGCACGTTGTATAGCTTTCGAATTTAAGATAGATAATAATACAAATCTTATCAATAAAAATGGTATCAATAATAAAGAACCGCTCACCTTATTTCAACTCCTTAATTTCCGGTTTTTCTATTTCTTCCATATCATAATTATTCTACCATATACCCCTACTTCTTTCCATATACTTTCAAAGAATATACCAAATTCCCGTCAGCCAATCAAGAGTATAAATAAATGACTGCGCCATGCTCGACTAACTATCAATGGTTCTCATTATGACTCTGATTTATTAAGAATATTTCCAAAATCAACTTATTTTTTAAATTTTGCTGTGATATAATAAAAATATAAAAATATTAAAGGTGGAATAAAAATGAAACAATTTATGATTATAACAATCTTACTTGCAGCATTTTTGCTTTCTGCTACTGCTTGCACAGCGACCTCTAAATCCAAAGAAGAACAAAATACTCAAGACCCTAATTCCAACACCATGAATCAGGAACAATCTGACGGAACAAAAGATAGTGATCTCAATAACGAATATAAACTTCAACAAAAAGAGCCAATGGGACTGTCGTGAAATATAAAATTTCAACCAAATATAGTATGAAATTTTCTAAAAATCATCTATATTTTGTATGAAAAATTCATTTCTCGATAGCCCCATCGACTACAGCTGTCACTACTTGACACAAATCCTTTATATCCTCTTCTAACTTTTCTAAATTTTTAATAAAAGAATCAATGGTAGATTTTTCTTCTAATGCTACGATAGAATCCAAGACTTCTACAGCGACCAAAGAATCCGCATACTCTTCTGCAATCATATCGTAAGCAGGACCAATACGGTGACAATAACCGCACCAAGAAGCCCAATAATCAACCAGTATATGCTAACCAGTTTTTAATAAATCCTGAAGTTAAAATTCACAGATAATCCTCTCTTGGCGGTGTGAAAACGTCAACTACCTCGCCCCCTTCAATAACATTAAAAGAATGAACCTGATTACCAGGAATAGAATATGTATCTCCTGCATTTAGTTCATACTTTTCATCACCTACCGTAAGTTCATACTTTCCTGAAATAACATATCCACTTTGCTCATGAGGATGTTGGTGAGGTGATGCATAATTTCCTATAATATAATTCATTTTTGTAACTTGTGCTTTTTCGCCTACTGCAAGAGAATCCAGCGAAACACCTTTAAAAACTTTCTTTACACTATCCTCTTTCTTTACTACTATCTTCATACCAATTATATCTCCCTTTTATCTTCTGTATTCAAAGGCAATATCACCTCTAATATATTCATAATTTTCAAGCTTCACTTCTCTAAATCCATATTTTTCATAAATATGAAGAGCTGGCTTCAACTTACTGTTTGAAATAATAAAAAGTCTTTCTGCACCATGATTTAACGCCCATTTCATCGCCTCTTCAAACACTGCACTCCCCGCACCCTTATGTGAAATATTTTTATTTGAACCAAGCTTACAAATTTCCCATGTCGTACCTTCCATTGGTACTGCCATACATGTTGCCAATGCTATATCATCTTCAACAGCAAAAAATATCATACCTCCCGCTTGCATTTCTTCATCGATTTTCTCAAATGTTTCTTTGTCATGTTCTTCCAGAAAACCAAAATTTGAAATAATCCAATCCGTATTAAAATCAATAAAATCCTGTCTATACTTTTCTTCAAATGGAATAACTTTCATCTTCATTCCTCTCTCCCTAAAATCGAAATTATCACATTCATTGCATTACATAACTCATCACATTCGTCGAAATTTAATCTATTTATTTTAGCTTTTATTTGATTATTCGTTAAGTCAATTAATCTTTCTGTCTCCATACTTCCCTTTTCGGTCAATGAAATGTATGTTACTCTCTTATCCTCATCTGATTTATCTTTCTTGATAAGTCCATTCTTATAAAAACGCTTCATAAGTCTGCTTAGATAGCTTTTGTCTATATGCAAAGTTTTTCCAATATCACTTTGAATACATATTTCATGCATCTTAATTTCAAATAAAATTCTTGTCTCTACTACCGAGTATTCCGTGTCAAGATACATTGAATCTAAAAAACCCATATTTACCGTATAAAAACGGTTGAACTTTCTTATTTCACTGATTGTCTCATCATATCCACTCATATTTCCTCCTTCTCCAAAAATAGTTGACATTGTCCATATTTATAATATCTCTTTTAATGGACATTGTCAACTATTTTTATATCAATTTCTCTGATAGTAAAACTCTAAATCCTCATAAACGCCAAATCACACGTTTACAACCTTAATAAGCCAATGCAAGGGTTAAACGCCCTCACTCTGACTTATAATTTTTATTTATATTTTCCTGTATACAATCTATCACTTTATACCGCATACGCACATAAGAATCTTGCAAGACAGTACATTCAATCAGCTTCAGTACACTCAATCTGGAAAGCTCACTTTCAGACATCAAAGAGCATCCATCTATTAAAGTGACAGTTTCTTTTCCACCAATTAGAACAGGGGCAACAACAATATCAATATAGTCAAACAACTTTTCCCGCAGGAATAAACCATTTACAGTTCCACCAGATTGCACCGTCAACCGTTCACATCCATATTCGTTCTTCAAACATGCAAGTGCTTCACACAGTGATAATTGTTCCTGATAAATAATATGCAGATTCTTTTCCTGCACACAAAATGCGGGGTGACTCTTGTTTAATGTAATCAGCACAAACTCTTTTGACAATGCGCAAAAATATCTGATACCGTGTTCTGTGAGATGGTGGTTGTCCAGTATAACAAACGAAACTGGCGTTTTTTTAGGCATCTCTTTCTGATTAACACCAAGCTTTGCTTGAACACGACCAGTATTGAATGACCAGAGGTCTGTAGTCTGTTCAATTTCATAATACTGATGTAGGCCTTCTCTCACTCCTTTCATTTTCGGGAAGTCCTTGTCCACATCCATTTCATCTGTTGAGCCTGTGCTGATTTTTCCATCCACAGACATTAGCATAAACAATGTTGTTATAGGTCGGTCCATAAATAAAATCCTTTCGTTTTTTGTAGGCAGAAACCCAATGCCTTCATGCGTTGGGAGGCGTCTTATATATTGTTGCAAAATACTACATGCTATGATAAACTGAAAATTATTAAACTTTATTTCATCACTTTCTGCATTTTGTATTGACCCTCTAGCTTGTTTTTAGGATTATCAATTTTAACAATATGAAGAAGCATCTTTATGCAATCCCCACTTTCTCAAAAAATTACCATTATCATATCCATCAGGTCCACCTTTTTCCTCGCCAAGATGTATCCTTGTATCTTCATCAAAAGCTCACTCCATTATTTTTGTTAATTTGTTTATATACATTTCCTCTAATCTAATGAGTTTCAATTCCATACTTCTTTTCCTTTCAGTCCATTCAATACCGCTGTTTTGCCGTCTTAGCGATAATAAAGAGTATAGCACCTTTCACATCAATTTGAAAGACTATAAATAGCAAATTCTGCTGAAGAATCAAGAATATGCAAGCGATTATCTCTACCTTTGAAACTGGGAGCAGACAACACCTGTTTCAGAGACACCCTTGTGCCACTTCTTCACTCGCTCTTCGTCGTATACAGAACAAAATCTATGTACAGGTGAGTATAGCTTCACCAAATAATTAATATACATCTTTGATGTTTTCATTATAATATTCTACATTCAGATAGCTCCCCTTAATGTTCTTTACGTGAAATTTCAACAACACAGATTTCACAGTTTAACTTAACGCTAAAAAAAGACAGTAACTAGAAAATTATAGAATAAAATAAAATGATGAAAAACTTACAACACATATTGAAAAGGTTTTTAAAGACAGAAAAATAGAACTATGACTCTAGACTTCTAAAGGAAACTGGAAAGAGGAAAGTGAGATTATTTCATATGGCTGTTTCACGTTTTATACAAAATAGAAACTAATATAAGATATATGAATCACGATAAGAGCAGATTTTACATTCTGCTCTTACCCGCTTCCCCATCCGTTCACAACTTCTTTTCTGTGATATACTTCGGATTATTTATACAAAATTCTTCGAATCGTATCATTAGACAATCCGTATTCGCGCGCAAGTTCACAAATAGGCTTTCCGTCTTGACGTTTTTCTCGAATTTCTGCATTTCGTGCAATATAATAACTTCTTGCTCCAGATTTTTCACCCCAGTCTTTTCTTTTATCGGACTCTGGAATATAAATAAGTTCTCCCGAAGAATACTTTTGAATTTCTTTTAGCAATTCGTCAGGAAAAATATCAGTTGCATTTCGATATTTCATGTATCACTCCTCCTGTCAAAATCCTTTCAGCTTCTCTTTTTCAAAAAATCTTCCAGCGATTCATAAGAATTAATTGACACCTGATGTTCTTTCAAAATATCCTTAATCATTCCTTCCAACAAATTGCTACGTTCCGCAAGAAGCGATAGATCATCAGAGACAAAAGAATCCAATAAATTCAATTCCTCTACCTGATATTCCTGAGAAATATACATGAGTTCTTCCTGCAAATAACATGCGTCTGTATACGCCTGTTCCACCATATTATTCTCACAGAAAAAGCGGATACGGCGCCATGTGAGACTCAACTCCTGATACCAATCGGCAAGACCATCGTAATTCACTTTAGTTACAGTTTGACATTCTACAGTTGGCTTTCTTTCCAAGATAAAGCTCCTTGTTGTTTTTAATAGCGAAAAAATAATTTTGCGTAAAGAAGGAACATCTTGTACTTCGAGCAGACGTCTTGCATAGTCAAAGAAACCGTCTGGAACAATTTTCATTTCTGGACAATGATACATTCGACTTTCTGCCATATCGTTGTATGCCTGGTACTCAGTATATATTGCAGATTCCATTCTTTCCAATATTTCAAAAGAAAATACCCTTATGTTGAAGTTTCAAAATAATCATACCAAAACAACAAAAGTTTTTCAGGAAAAATATTTGATTATTATAATTCAAAACGCTCTTTCATAGACGCAATCCATGTCTCAATCGCCTGTACTAGAATAAGCTGCTGTTCTAAAACTGCCATACCTGTTTCTGGAATAGTAGGAATATCTTTTTTGAGATTTTTATTTTCTTCGAGGTATGATTTGAGCGTCTTAATATTATTCTCAATATTGGTAAGACAGGCTTTTTGATTCTCTCTCGATAAGCTGTCAAGATTAACAATAACTGCATTAAAATCCAGAAAAATATGAATAGGCTTACAGGATATTTCCATCATTAACTTTTCAAATTGAGAGTTTCCCAAATCGGTCAATGTATAAACTGCTTTTTCTGGCATTTTCCCCTCTTTGATTATTGTACTCGTAATATATCCTTTTTCCTCTAACTGTATTACCTTTTTATATATTGATGGAGTGCTGATTTTTACCCATTTAGAGATATTGCGATATTCAACTAATTTTTGAATATCGTATGCACTCAATGATTCCTTTTTCAGAATACCTAAAACAATTAAATCGATAGTCGCCATAAAATAATCCTCCTTTTTCTTCTTGACAACTACTATAAATTATAGTAGTATGAATACCACAGCTTTAAATACTATAATTTATAGTAGTATATTTTATACTCTATGTCAAGAGAAAGGAGATTTTAACATGAGCAGTAGAAACAATAAAATGGAGCTATTAGGAAATGCTCCAATACCAAAAGCTCTCATGGCAATGGGAATCCCTACCATGCTAGGTATGATGGTTAATGCCATCTACAATTTAGTAGACGCTTATTTTATTGGCGGATTGGGAACAAGTCAGATGGGAGCAATTTCTGTAGTATATCCTCTCGGTCAAGTAGTTGTAGGTTTAGGATTACTATTTGGAAATGGGGCAGCTTCTTATCTTTCTAGATTATTAGGAAATGGAGATAAGAAAAAAGCAGATAAAGTTGCAAGCACAGCTTTATATAGCAGTATGACAGTAGGCGCGATTATAATTATCTTTTCCATAATTTTTCTTCGCCCTATCTTAAAACTTTTAGGAGCTACAGACAGTATCATGCCTTATGCTATAACCTATGCCAGTATTTACATTATTTCATGTATATTTAATGTATTCAATGTCACAATGAATAATATCGTAACAAGTGAGGGTTCTGCAAAAACAACGATGTTTGCATTGATGACTGGTGCAATATTAAATATTGGTTTAGACCCATTTTTCATTTCTGTATTGGATATGGGTGTTGCAGGTGCGGCAATCGCAACGGCTATCTCCCAGATTATTTCGACTTTCGTTTATTTGACGTTTGTTTTTAGGCGAAAGAGTATTTATCATTTCAAAATTAAGAATTGTTCTTTTACAAAAGAAATTATGTCAGAGATATTTAAGATTGGCATGCCTACATTAGTATTTCAAATACTGACAAGTCTTTCTATCTCACTTGTGAACACACAAGCAAGACCATACGGAGATTCTGTTATCGCTGGTATGGGTGCCGTGATAAGAATTGTTTCAATGGGAAGTTTAATGGTATTTGGATTCATTAAAGGATTTCAACCGATTGCGGGATATAGTTATGGTGCAAAGAAATTTGACCGTTTATATGAAGCAATTAAAACTTCTATTATATTGTCTACTATCTTTTGTTTAATTTACGGATTAGTGGTGGCTATATTTTCAAAGGAAATTATATCTCAGTTTACGAAAGATGATTTAGAAATGATTCGTATCGGAACAAAAGCATTACGAATAAACGGTATTTCATTCATACTATTTGGATTTTACACAGTTTACTCCTCATTATTTCTTGCACTTGGAAAAGGATTGGCAGGATTTATTTTAGGTGCTTGCCGACAAGGTATCTGTTTTGTTCCGATTATTTTAATACTTCCTATATTTTGGGGAATAAACGGTATTTTGTATACACAACCGATTGCAGATATATTGTCTGTGATTATCACAATATTTATGGCATTCTATTTACATAAGGAATTAGCGTTAACGAAGCAAAAACTCCTATTTAAAAAAGCAAAATAAAACTAAGGAGGAAATTATGACAGACCAGCAATGGGTGATATGTCCTGTTTGCGCCAATAAAACGCGAACAAAAATAAGAAAAGATACAATATTGATGAACTTTCCATTATATTGTCCAAAGTGTAAACAAGAAAGTATCATCAATACTAATAAACTAAAAATATCTGTTATCAAAGAGCCAGACGCAAAGACGCAGAGCCGATAATACCAAGAATGAGTAAAAATTTCTTAGATTATCGGCTTATTTTATTGCCTAAACAAAGTGGAGGATTACTTGTCCTCCACTTTCCTTTCTACTACTCCTCTCCTACGACACAGCCTGACCCACTGTATTCACAATCCTTTAAGCGTTCCTCAGGCAAATGGCAGGTACGCCGCTCTTTCTCTGTCAACTGTTTTACAAAATCTGTGGTCGGACTTCGCAAGAGCTCATCTGGTGTGGCATACTGTTGAATAGTACCTTTATCCATAACAAGCACCTTTGTACCAAGCTTCAATGCTTCTGAGATATCATGAGTTACAAACAGTACCGTAATTCCCGTTTTCTCGTGAATCTGCTTCAACTCAATCTGGAGCTGCCCACGGGTGATCTCATCAACTGCGCCAAAAGGCTCATCCATCAGAAGAATATCCGGGGATGCTGCCAATGCTCTGGCTATCCCCACTCTTTGCTGCTGCCCGCCAGAAAGTTCTGACGGATATCGGGACTTCAATTCTTCATCAAGTCCAACTATTTTCATCCATTTAGAAACGGCAATATTTGTCTTTTGCTTATTTTTTTTATTCAGTAAATTCGGAACATAGGATATATTCTGTTCTACCGTCATATGAGGAAATAGAATGCTGCCCTGAATGGCATAGCCGATATTGCGGCGAAGTTCGGTCAGGTTTTTATTGCGAATATTTTCCCCATTCACTATAATGTCACCATCTGTTGGTTCAATTAATCCGTTCACCATCTTTAAAGCCGTAGTTTTTCCGCAACCTGAAGATCCGATAATTGTGACAAATTCACCCTTTGCAACAGAAAGATTAAACCCTTCGAGAACCATCTTGTCCCCGTAAGCCTTTTTGATATTTTTAAATTCAATTGCTATATTCATTTCCTGCACCTCATTTCAAAAGTCCAGCATTCTGTAAAAATGCTTCCGCTACTTCTCTTGGCTCTTTCCCTTCGCTTTCAACAGCATAATTCATTTGTGCCATATCTTCATCAGAAATAATACCTGTAAGTTTCTCAAAAATCTCTTCCAATTCAGGATGCTTTGTTAAAACTTCAGAACGAATGATATTGCCGCATAAATAGGATGGATAAAAATTCTTATCATCCTCCAGAACCGTAACATCAGAAACACTTAACTGCCCATCTGTAGTAAAAATGACCATAACATCTATTTTCCCCTGGTTTATCGCCTGATATTTTAAACCAATATCCATATCCATTGTATTTTTGAATGTAAAACCATAGGTTTTACAGAGTGCATCATATCCATCTTCACGCTCAAAAAAATCGTATTCTGCACCAAAAACTAGTTGATTCGATACGGCTTTCAAATCCGAATAAGTTTGAAGATTATATTTTTCTGCAATCTCACGTCGAACAACTAATCCGTAGGTATTATTAAAGCCATACATACCAATCCATTGCATATCAAAAGAGTTTTTATATTCTTCCTGCATCGTTTCAAATAAGTCTTCGGTATATAAATCCTCTTTTTTCAGCACCATATTCCATGCCGTTCCGGTATATTCAGGATAGATATCAAACTCTCCGCTTTCCATTGCAGGCTGAATATTGGATGTACCACCACCAACACCTTGCGTTAATTCCACATTCAAATCAGTATCCTGCTCTATGAGAATATCCAATATTTCTCCCATCACATATTGCTCTGTCATCGGCTTTGTAGCAATATGTATCGTGTCCTGTCTGTTAATAGGAAGTAATACGCCGCCTGCAATACACAGACATAGCAGCAACGCAATAACCGCCATGATACGATTTAATCGTTTCGCTTTCACGCTTCGTTTACTCATCCGTTTTTCAATAAAACCAAACACAAAATCCATTGCCAAAGCAAGCAATGCAATCAACAGACTGCCCACCATTGTCATAGCCGTATTATTGGTGGTAATACCTCTGTAAATTGCAACGCCTAAACCGCCTGCGCCAATAAATGATGCAATACCTGCAAGGGCGATGGTCATCGTAACCATGTTGCGGACACCAGACAAAATAATCGGCATGGCAAGCGGCAACTTAATCTTAAAAAGAATTTGCAATCTTGTGCTTCCCATTCCCCTTGCCGCTTCTAAAATAGCAGCATCAACATTCGTTATTCCTGTATGAGTATTTCTTACCATCGGCAAAAGTGCATATACTGTCAGAGCAATTACCGCCGTAGCATTTCCAATCCCTGAAAAAGGAATTAAAAAACCAAGCATGGAAATCGAAGGAATGGTATATAAAAAATTAATCACACTTAAAGCTGGCTTTGCCGTTTTTTGAAACTCACTGATTAAAATACCGACCGTACCGCCGAGCAAAATGGCGATAACAATAGCAAGCAGGGAAATCTCCAAATGCTCCCATAATAAATCCAAAAAAAACTCTTTTTTGTTAAAAAAGACTGACCACATATTTTGTAACATCTTTATACCCCTCTTCTTTTAATTGCTTTAACGGGACACTCTTCGTAACATAACCCGCAGTGCAGACAATGCTTTTGATTTATCTTAAAATCGCTGATACATTTTTGAGGACAAAGATTCTCACACTTCCCACATTCTATGCAGTTATCTGTAATGAGAAATCCTTCTTCCTTTGCTCTAGTACCTCCAAGCGTAAAGTACTCTCTATCTATTGGCCGTTTCCCCAAATCAAAAAATTCAACTGTTCCATTATCAATGCAAAATGCCTCAAGAACATATCTGGAGTCACCAGGATAAACTGTATTCATCACTGGATTTTCTTCAAAAATTCTGTCGATCCATTTTCTATGTTCCGCTAACCTATTCGTTTTACCATTCAATCGTATCATTTGAAATTCCTTGTTCAATCCAGTAATAGCAACCTGACCATTCTTCATAAGCTGGCGGTAAAATTCTTTTCCTCTTGCGGTACAAAAATATAGTTTTTCACTCTCCACAATCATTACATCAATGATACGAATTTGTGGAAAGCCATTTTCATCAACTGTAGCAAACGCAACATCCTTTATCTCTCGCAATATCTCTAAACATCTTTCAGCATTCATTTTAATTCCTCCATTCTTTTTGTTGTAACTTTTCTTATTACAACAATTCTAACACCTATTCGTTGTAATGTCAATAGTTATATCTATTTTTTATAAGATAGCGTAAAATTTTTATTAGTTGGAGCATTTTGGTGTGGAGAAGGGCGGACGCTAAGGGAGGAATAGGAGGGGGGAATGGGGACAGACGCTAGGAAAGGAATAAGAGGGTGAAATGGAGATAGATGCTAAGAGAGGAATAAGAGGGTGAAATGGAGATAGACGCTAAGAGAGGAATAAGA
>JAUUSJ010000097.1 GCA_030841965.1 Blautia sp. | reverse complement strand
ATATACTTACCACTAACTAAATGACATTGAGCGGCAAAGCTAAGTATATCGAAAAGCCGCTCCACTCTCTATCGTTTTCAGAGGATATATCGATTGGCTCTCTTCGCTGTGTATTGGTTAAAAACTATGAATTGATAAATACGATTTTTTAATTGGTTAAAAGCTGTGTATTTTTAATTACTCATTGCCTAAAGAACATGGGATGGGATTATGATAAACAAAAGATTTTTGCTTATGAAATATTAAAGTTAATTCTTTAGTTAAAATGAGGATAATGCAGTATTATCTAGCTAGTATAAAAATTACATATAATACTTTAGTTATCATATAATAAAAATGATGAAAGAAAGCTGTAGCTTACCAACTAATAGGTTCCATAGCACAGCCTAAAAGAGTGAGGGATATATGCTCCAAAAACGATAGAGAGTGGAGCAGTTTTTCGTTGCGCTAGCTTTGCTGTCGTGAGCACTGTCTGAGCGCCGAAGGTGCGAGTTTGCGGAAGACAGCAAAAATAGGCGCGCGACGATAAAACTGTGGGAACGAACGTGTTTTAGGAGCATATATCCCTCACTCTTTTGGGCGTCTCCCGATCTAATTACCATTAAAATCTTTCACAAAATTATGCAATATTTTAAACCAATCTATATTTTTGCAAAACATAGGGAAAAGCTTTTGACTTTTTTTTCTCATCAAGCCATCATATAATAAACACATAAACAAGAGAGAAAACAAAATCATCTCTCTAGAACAACATGTTGTATCGTAAAAATGAAACCAATTATATTTCAATGCTTACATCTTCTAAGCTCATAGAAGTAGAAAAAATAAAAAGAAAAGGAGAAAGATAAATGGTTTGGGAAAGGTTAAAAAAAGAACTAATATTTATCGGATTAGATGCCAAAAATACCGATGAAGTTTTTGACATAATCGGAGGCGAGCTTGTAGCACAGGGCTACTGCAAACAATCCTATGTACAGGCATTAAAAGATAGAGAGACAGAATACCCAACAGGAATCAATATGGGAGCTTGGGCAGTGGCAATCCCGCATACAGATGTTGCCCATGTTAACGATAAGGCAATCGCAATTGGAACATTAAAAGAGCCAGTGACCTTTGTGGAGATGGGAACGGATGATGAGTATGTTCAGACACAGTTAGTTTTTATGTTGGCCGTGGATGAGAAGGGACATTTAGAATTACTGCAGGCTATTTTAGCAATCTTACAAGACGCTGAGGTAGTCAATAAAATCATAGCTGCGAAAAATGCAGAGGAAATCATAGCGATTATCAAGGAAAAAGAAAATCAGTAGTCAAGCTAAGTGAAACTAAGTCAGTGGAATAACAATCATCAGAGAAATCATAATCAGATGAAAAGTCAAATTAGAATAAAAATGGAGGAAAAATTATGGGTAGTTTTCTAAAAGGTGCGGCATTTGCTATTAATTATATTATTGATATGGGAGCATCCGTTATGTTACCTATCGTTATCGCAATATTGGCGATTATTATCGGTGTAAAAGTGGGAAAGGCAGTCCGTTCTGGTCTTATGATTGGTGTAGGATTTGTCGGAATGGGATTAATTGTAGATATGATGAATGAAAATATGGGACCTGCGGCGCAGGCGATGGCAGATAGACTTGGCGTATCTCTTTCTATCGTAGAAGTCGGTTGGCCAGGTATGAGTGGTGTCACATGGGGGTCTGTCGTGGCAACTATCGCCATCCCATTATCTATCGCAGTCAACTTAATTATGTTTGCGACAAAGACGACAAAAACAATCAATATTGATATTTGGAATGTATGGCATATGGCATTCACGGGTGCTATCGCATACGCAGTAACTGGAAATTTATGGATTGGATTACTCGGTGTAGTAGTACATGCAATCTTCTCCTTTAAATTAGGTGACCTCTGGGCTCCTTTATTGGCAGATTATTTTGAATTAGATGGAATTACATCACCTCACGGAACATCCGCTTATATGGCGCCAATTGCCTGTGTGATAGATGCCATTATCGACAAAATCCCTGGACTTAAGAAAATTAATTTTTCTGTAGAAGGTCTTCAAGAAAAAATCGGTGTCTTAGGTGAGCCAGTTGTTATCGGTGCAATCCTTGGCTCTGTTATCGGATTTTTGGCAGGATATGGTCCACAGCAGGCACTTCCACTCGGTATTAAAATGGCAGCGGTTATGGTACTTATGCCAAAGGTAATCAAATGTATCATGGACGGTCTTTTACCAATCTCTGAGAGAGCGAAAGAAATCATGCATAATCATTTCGGGGAGGATGCAGATTTCTATATCGGACTTGACCCAGCAGTCTTACTCGGTGACCCAGAAGTAGTAACAGCAGGTATTTTATTTATACCTATCACATTATTAATCGCCATTCTTATGCCAGGAAATCGAATCCTTCCATTTGGTGACCTTGCAACAATCGGATTCTTTATCGCAATCGCAGTCGCAGTACATAAGGGAAATCTATTTCGGACTTTAATCTCCGGTTCCTGTATTATGGCAATGACAATCTGGATTACCAATCAGACCGTGCCATGGACGACAAAATTAGGACAGTCTGTCGGAGCAGTTGCAGCTGGTGATACATTGGCAGCTATGGACCAGGGTGGATGCCCAATCACATATATTTTTACACAATTATTTACGAGAGAAAATATAGCTGGATTGGCAGTTATCGGTATTATCTATATCGTATGTATGGTATTTGCAGTAATGTACTCTAAAAAGACCGCAGCAGAGGTTGCAGCGGCAGAGGATGAGTTTGATATGTAATAGCTCTTTTGAAGGCGCTGGGCGCCAGTGACGCCCGTTTAGCGCCGACCGGAGTGGAACGTAGATGTGGGAACATATTGTGTGGAGCAATCTGGCATTAAAGAGGTCAAAAGGCTTTTTGACCCCAATATCACGATAGACAAAAGTAGATATAGCAAGAGAGTAGAAAACTCTGTGGTGTGACGGAGGAGAAAATAATGATTACAACAGTAACTTTAAATGCCTCAATCGATAAGGCATATCATATGGAAAAGAAAATAGAAAACGGAACGGTTATGAGAGTGGCAAGCTGTCATAATACGGCAGGAGGAAAGGGAATCAATGTAGCGAGAGTGATTAAGCTCTGCAAAGAAGATGTTCTTGCGACTGGTCTTGTCGGAGGATTTAATGGAAAGTATTTACAAAAAATGCTTGAGGAGGACGAGATTCGGCAAAACTTCATCCTAGTAAATGGAGAGACGAGAAGCTGTATTAATATCTTAGACCCAGCCTACAATTCCACGGAATACTTGGAGCCTGGCTGTGAGATTAGCAAGGAAGAAGAAGAAAATTTCATACAAAAATTTCCAGAGATTATGAAGGATAGTGAAGTAATTACAATCTCTGGAAGCATCCCAAAAGGACTTGGAAAGGATATCTATAAGCGTATTATAGAACTCGCAAAAAAGATGGGAAAACAGGTCATTCTCGATACGAGCGGGGAGACATTAAAGCTCGGTCTAGAGGCAAAGCCTACGATGGTAAAGCCGAATAAAGATGAGATGGAAGCACTCTTTAGAATGGAGATTCATGGAATGGATGATGTAATCGAGGGAGCGAAGAGACTTTATCAGATGGGAATTGAAAATGTTGTCATCTCTCTTGGAGGGGACGGAGCACTTTTGGTATGCGAAGACGGCATTTTTACAGGAAAACCACCGAAGGTAGAAGTCGTAAATACGGTTGGATGTGGAGATTCGATGGTGGCAGCTTTTGCAGTTGGTATGGTGAGAAAGTACGAGAAAAAAGAATGTCTAAAATACGCAGTGGCAGTCGCCACCGCAAATGCAGTTTCCGATAGCACAGGAAATTTTGACCCTAAAGTGCGAGATGAGATTTATGAGAATGTAATAGTTGAAAAGATTGCAGAGATATAAGAGAAAAATAGCCGTTTTACTTGTGATAAAAGCAGAACGGCTATTTTTTGGTCGAACTAGATTTTTTTCATTCGTTTTCTACCTCAATAATGTCATGCTCAACGCCCTTACCAGAATTAACTGCTTGTATGCCGCGGCGTAAATGAGCCATATTGCTTTCACAGTAGAATGGGTCTAGTTGTTGTTTTAAGTTATCGTCCATTCGAATATTTATATTTGTTTGAGTCATGAATAATACCTCTCGTTTGTTTTTGTATATATCATATCAAATATTATTTACAACATCAATAAAATTTTTATAAGTAAAAAAGTGGAGAATTTATATTGAAACTGAGTAGTAATTGTCCTTATAAAAAAGAATTGTATAGAGTCTTGCCAGTACACAGCCAAGAGAGTCCGTTGATATGTCCTCCAAAAACGATAGAGAGTGGAGCGGTTTTTCGATATACTTAGCTTTGACGCTGGAGCACTGTCTGAGCGCTGAAAGCGCGAGTTTGCGGGAAGCGGCAAAAATCAGCGTATGTCGAAAAACCGTGGGAACGAACGTGTTTTTGGAGGACATATCAACGGACTCTCTTAGCGTCTGTTCCGATTCCATACCCCCAAACAATAGAGCAAAATAGGAAATTATTCTTGCAAAAAAATCAACTTTTGTGAAAAAGCGGGATATGTTATAGTAAAAAGTAAGAGAATGATACAAATAGCGAAAAAAGAGATACTTAAGATATTGGAGGAGGATGTTTATGAATAAGAGAATACTGTCGATGATTCGGGAATTGAATCAGACAGGGGATATGAGCATAGCGGATTTGGCGGCAAAGTTTAAGGTCTCACAGAGAACGATTCGAAATGATTTAAATTCTATCAATGAAATGCTAAGAGAACATAAACTAAGCGAAACACAGTTAAAAACTGGCGGATATATTATAAGAGATGAGGATTTTTCATCTCTCCTTTCTTATGTGGAGGATGTGGATTTTTATCAGTATAAATTGTCGAAGCAGGAGAGAGTCCATATTGCGGCGGCGTTTATCGTCAACTCTTCGAGCTATATCACTCTCTCGACCATTGCGGATAATTTATTTGTGAGTCGTGCGACGATTATTAGCGATTTGGATGCGATTAAGAGATTTATTCGGAAGGGAAATATGGAAGTATTATCCCATCCCAATAAGGGACTTCGGATTGAGGGAAAAGAGAGTGATAAGAGAATCTTTTTGATGCAGCTTGGCAATGAAAAAGGCAATGCCACAGAGCAAGATGTTGTGAAAAAACAGATTACTCTGCAGGGGGGAAATAGCATTGTTATCCAGAAAATTATCAGCGAGCAGGAGCATACGCATAAGAGTTTTTTGACGGACGGTTCTTTTCATAAGATTTTAACTTATCTCGGCATCATGGTCGGACGAAATATGCAGGGAGAATATATGGAAGTTCGCCCGAGGACGAGTGGAAGTAAATATAGAATGGCGCAAGATATTTTGAAATATATTTCTCAGTACTGCCATATCAATACGACGGAGGATGAGGTGAATTTCTTAGCTGAGTTATTACAAAATTCGAGATATCTAAAGCAGAAAAACTATGAGCGAAATGCCGTGAAAATTCAGCTTATCACGAGACAGTATATTGCGGCAGTTTCAGAAGAGATAGGAATTAATTTAAATGGAGATTATGATTTTTTTGAAAATTTATCGAACCATCTGGAATCCGTATTCACGGATAAACCACCCGTATATCAGGATAATCCATTGATTGATGAAGTTTTGGAGGATAATCCAGATGTACTAGTTGTTGTAAGGAGAAAACTTCCGATTATTACTCAGCATATGAAAAGAGAAATCACGGAGCCTGAGATTGGATATATTGCGATTCATATTTGTGCGGCGATTGAGAGAAAGAAAAATAAGGAAGTTGCCTTCCATGTTATCGTCGCCTGTCATGCTGGAATTGGAACTTCCCAGCTCTTATTGGAGAAACTTAAAAAACATTTTAATTTTCAGATTGTGGATGTCATTTCCTCCCATGAGGCGGTGGGGATAGAAGAGGGACAGGCTGATTTTATTATCTCGACAGTTCCGCTAAAGGGATGTAAGCTAGACTATGTTATCGTATCTCCTCTATTAAGCGATGAAGATTATCTGCGTGTCGGAAATAAAATCGATGCGCTCAGAAATAGCCGCCATCTTCCATCGAGAGTCGGAGAAAAGGAGATTAGTGCAAAGGGGTTATTGGAAAAACTAACTCCGGTTGTATATGACCTCGTTCCGATGGAAGCTCCAAATCTTATGAAGGCAATTAAGAAGACAGTCAGGGATTATTTTAATCAATCCGTGGAGGCAGAGGCGGAGATTTTTGCTCCTTATTTGCATCATCTACTTCCATCGAGCCATATTCAACTTGATATACAATGCGAAGATTGGGAGGATGCCGTTAGGAAGTCGGCGCTGAAACTTTTGGATGCCGGGTATATTGAGGAGAGATATATCGATGCGATGATTGAAAATATCAAAGAAAATGGACCGTATGTCGTCATGTCAAAGGGATTTGCAGTTCCCCACGAGGGCTTGGAACAGGGAAGTATTAAGGTGGGAATGAACTTAATTCGGTTGAAAAATCCAGTTCCATTTGGAGATGAGGAATTTGACCCAGTGGAGTTTGTATGCTGTCTAAGTGCAGTCGATAAGAAGACACATTTAAAGGCATTTTTCAATCTCGTCAATATGTTGCAAAATGACGAATTCAAACAAAAACTTCACGAATGTCAGACGCCGGAGGAAGCAAATTTGATTATAGAAAAATACGAGTATACTGTGATGGGAATGTGATAGAGATTGCATAGAAAGGAGAAAGAAAGATGGACTGTTTCAATAAAATACTTATCGTGGAAGATGACGCTGTGCTTTTAGCGGGGCTTTGTCGCTCTCTTCGCTCTCCTGAAAATAAAATAGAGGGATGTGGAAGTTTAAGAGAGGCAAGAGATAAGCTTGCTTTAGAAGAATTTCATTTAATTATATTAGATATTAATCTTCCAGACGGAGACGGATTAGATTTCTTGGTCGAGGTGCGAAGTGGAGCCTATATTCCAGTCATCTTGTTGACGGCGAATGATATGGAGACAGATATTGTGACAGGTTTAGAGCTTGGAGCGGATGATTATATTACGAAGCCATTTCGTCTGGCTGTTCTTCGAGCAAGAGTGAATACACAGCTTAGAAGGAGAAAAATGGAATTGGAGCGCCAAAAAAAGGCGGTGGAAAAGGAAGAAAAAGATAAATTGGAAAATAATAAAATGGGAAAAAATAGAAAACAGATAGGAGAGTTTTCTTTTGATTTTGAGTTGATGATTTTTAAAAAGGGTGAGGAGAGTGTGGAACTTAGCAAGACGGAACAAAAACTCCTTCGCATTTTAGTGGAAAATCAGGGGATAACACTGGCAAGAGCGACCTTGATTGACCGTATCTGGACAGACGGAGCGGAGTATGTCGATGAGAACGCACTCTCCGTCACGATAAAGCGCCTTAGAGATAAACTAAAAGCTCAGGAATATATTAAAACGGTTTACGGTGTGGGATATACATGGGTAAAATAAAGAAAAGATATAAGAGAGTATTGGATTATTCTATATTTTGGATGAAAGAGTAGGAAGATTTGCAAAGGGAAAAAGAGAGAAATGAATAGAAAAGAGGAAGAAAGTGAGAATGGAACTAGTATTGGTAGTCTCTGGCTTATGCCTGGTGGCGTCGATTGGATTTGTCGTCTGGGATAGATTATATGTGAGGAAAATTATGAATCGGTTGTATGAAATGTTAGAGTCTGCGATGGACGGAAGCTTTGAGGAACAGAGCTTTGATGAGAGTAAACTGTCTTCCATCGAGGCGAAGATGGCACAGTATCTCTCGTCTTCTGAGACTTCGGCGAGAAAAGTCGAGTCAGAGAAGGAAAAAATAAAAACATTAATCGGAGATATCTCTCACCAGACGAAGACACCGATTGCCAATATTTTACTTTATACAGAATTATTGCAGGAGATGGACCTGAGCGAGGAAGAGGCAGAATATATCAATTCCCTCCATAGCCAGACAGAGAAATTAAACTTCTTAATTGCCTCGCTCGTCAAACTTTCGAGACTAGAGACTGGTGTGATTACTCTAAAGCCAGAACTGCAGGGAGTATTGCCGATGGTAGAAGAAATCGTGCAGCAGTATAAAACAAAGGCAGAGGAAAAAGGAATTCGTCTGTATCTGGATTCTGCCAACTCAGAGGAAGAGGCAGTATTTGACGAAAAATGGACAAAAGAAGCGATAGGAAATATGATTGACAATGCCATTAAATATACAAGAGAGGGTTCTGTAAAGGTAACAATAAAGCCATATGAACTTTTTGTCTGTGTGGAAATAAAAGATACAGGAATTGGTATCGAGGAGAGAGAAAAGGCAAAAATCTTTCAGAGATTTTACCGCTCTTCTGCGGTTAAAAAAGAAGAAGGAGTTGGAATCGGCCTTTATCTTGCGAGAGAAGTACTCCAAGAAGAGGGCGGATATATTAAAGTCAGCTCAAAACTGGGAAAGGGAACAATATTTTCCGTATACTTAAGCCGTTAATTCTGTCAAAACTGTAAGAATTATTTTTAATCCAGAAAGAATATGGAAAGATTATTATGCGATAATCTGTATAAAGAAAGGGAGAAAGTTCTTTATACAGATTTTTTACTATGAAACACCGAGAATTCGAGGCGCAAGCCGAAGAATGATAGGCATGTTTCATGTACGTAAGGGACACTTAGCGAGGTCTTTTCGAGCTTAGTGGACTACTGTGCACTATGATTGCGGGAGCATGTAATGCGGAGCAATCAGCCCTCATAGAGGGCTCCCTTAAATAATTATAGGAGGAGAGTAAGTATGGAAATATTAAGAACAGAGCAATTAAAGAAAATATATGGAAGCGGAGAGAAGGCAGTCCGCGCCTTAGACGGTGTCAATATCAGTATTGAGAGTGGAGAGTTTGTGGCGATTGTCGGGACATCGGGAAGCGGAAAATCTACCTTGCTTCATATGCTTGGAGGGCTAGATAGACCAAGCTCGGGAAAGGTGATTGTGGATGGCAAGGATATTTTTACGCTGAAGGATGAAGAACTCACGATTTTTAGGAGAAGAAAGATAGGCTTTGTTTTTCAGGCGTATAATCTTGTTCCGGTACTAAGTGTATACGAAAATATCGTACTTCCGATAGAATTAGACGGAAGAAAGGTAGATGAGAGATTTGTTCAGAGTATTATTGAGACATTGGGATTGGAGGAGAAGATAAATAATCTTCCAGGGCAGCTCTCTGGCGGACAGCAGCAGAGGGTGGCGATTGCCAGAGCCATTGCCGCCAAGCCAGCTGTTTTGCTCTGTGATGAGCCGACTGGAAATTTGGATAGCAAGACATCTCAGGATGTATTGGGACTTTTAAAGATTACGAGTCAAAAATATGCGCAGACGATTGTAATGATTACGCATAACGAGGAGATTGCGCAGCTTGCAGACCGTATTGTGCGAATCGAAGATGGACAGATTGTGACGAGAGAGTAGGTGAGAAATATGAATGTACAAAATAGAAAATGTATTAGAAATCTCAGTAAAAAGAGTATGAGGGCATTCCGTACGAGAAATATGATTGCGGTTGTTGCCATCGCACTCACAACGGTACTTTTTACCTCTCTTTTTACGATTGCAATGTCCATCAATGATGCCTTTCAGGATTCTAATTTTCGACAGGTAGGTGGATATTCTCACGGAAGTTTTAAATCTTTGACCGAGGAACAGGTGGATAAGTTAAAAGATGACCCTCTCATCAAACAGTACGGTGTCAGAAAAATTCTCGGATTAGCAGTCGATGAGGTTTTTGCAAAGTCTCAGGTGGAGGTCGGATATTCCGATAAAAATAATGCAAAATGGTCGTACTGTGATTTGATTGAGGGAAGACTCCCGCAGGAAGGGACAAATGAGGCCGCAACGGATGTAAAAGTTTTAGAGCTTTTAGGGGTAAAACCAGAAATTGGAGCAAAATTTACGGTGACAATTCGAGTGGATGGGATAGAGACAAAGCAGAGTTTTGTTCTAAGTGGATACTGGGATTATGATGAAATTATTGTGGCAAATCATATTATTTTGCCAAAAAGCCGAGTGAACGCAATTTTAGATAAATTAAAAATTACACCTCCGGGAAAGGATGGGATGACAGGAACAACGGATTTGGATGTCATGCTTTCCAATTCTTTGCATATCGAAAAGGATTTATCCACTATTTTGGAGAGAAATGGCTACCAAACGGATAAGCCTCATGAGGAAAATTATATTGCTATTGGAGTAAACTGGGGCTATACTGGCTCGCAGATTGCAAAAAGTTTTGATGTCCAGACAGTGGTGGCTCTTGTTTTTATTCTGATTCTTATTATTTTTACGGGATATTTGATTATCTATAATATTTTTCAAATTTCTGTCATCAATGATATCCGATTTTACGGTCTACTAAAGACAATCGGAACAACTGGGAAACAGATAAAAAGAATGATAAGGCAACAAGCTCTTAGATTAAGCGCTATCGGAATTCCGATAGGTCTTATCGTGGGATGGTTTGTCGGAAAATGTCTCACTCCGTTTATCCTCGCACGATTGAATTCTGTGACAAGAGATATCGTATCTCTCAACCCGATTATCTTTATAGCGGCAGCTGTTTTTTCTATTATTACGGTTTTCTTGTCCTGTAAGAAAACTGGAAAAATAGCGGCGAAAGTCTCACCAGTGGAGGCGGTAAAGTATACAGAAACAGATAGTTTTTCTTTGCATAGGCGTAGAGGAAAAAAAGAAAAAGAGAAAAAGAGATTAAAAAAGAAGTTTTCGCTCTTTTCTATGGCGAGAGCGAATATTGGAAGAAATAAGGGAAAGACCATTGTCACCATTATTTCTCTCTCATTGGCAGTTGTTCTGCTCAATATGGTTGTTATTTTTACAAATGGATTTGATATGGATAAATATTTAAGAACTGTCGTGTCAGATTTTATTGTGGCGGATGCGGGATATTTCCAAGTGACAAGTCTATGGGGAAGTGACCAGGTTCTTCCAGAGGAGGTTATTTCTGATATTGAGGGAGAAAAAGGAATAAAAAAGGGAGGAAGAATTTATGGAAATACATTACCAACGTATGAGTTTGTGACAGAGGAATATTATCGAAAATTCTGGAGCGGATGGTTAAGCAAAGAAGAAATAGAAACGCAATTAAAATCGGAGGAGAGAGATAAAAATGGAAAGGTTGAGACCAATATCGATTTATATGGCATGGAAGACTATGCGCTTGAGAAATTACAAGTAGTGGATGGAGATATCAATAAATTAAAGGATAGCAGTAAAAAATATATTGCCGCAGTTTATTTGGATGATGATTATGGGGAAATCATGCCAGATACCAATTGGGCGAAGGTCGGTGATAAAGTAAGGCTTCGCTATGTGGATGAGGTGGAGTATTATAATCCAGATACTGGAGAAATCTATGAGACGATACCAGAGACGGAGAGCTATCTTATGAGAGATAAAAAATATAGAGAGGTTGAGTATGAGGTTGCGGCGACAGTTATCCTTTCGGATAAGCTTAGTTATCGTTCTTTTGGATCCGACCCATTTATCTTAGGTGCAGAGAGATTTAAAAAGGATACGAGAACAGATAATATTATGCTCTATGCTTTTGACATGGAAGAGGGACAGGCTCCCCAAATGGAAAAGTTTTTGAAGAAATATACGGAGAATATAAATCCTCAGTATGATTATGAGAGTAAGGAAAGTTGGAAAGAAGAGTTTGAGAGTTTTCGCTCTATGTTTTTACTCTTAGGTGGAGCGCTTAGTTTTATTGTGGGATTGATTGGGGTGCTGAATTTCTTTAATGTGATATTGACGGGAATTATCACGAGGAAGAGAGAGCTTGCGGTATTACAGTCGGTCGGTATGACGGGGAGACAGTTGAAGAAGATGTTGGTTTTTGAGGGGTTATTATATGCGTTAGGAGCGATTGGAGTGGCTATGATATTGACAGTTATAATAGGTCCAGCTTGTGCTTCTTTGTTTGGAAATATGTTTTGGTTTTTTAGTTATCATTTTACTATTTTGCCGATTCTTATGTTGATTCCTGTTTTTGGGCTGCTTGGAGCGTTGCTTCCACTGGGGGTTTATAAGCAGGTTGTGAAAAAGTCGATAGTGGAGAGACTTAGAGATGTGGAGTAGAGAGTGATGGGATGTTTTTTGGAATAAGTAAGTAGGAAGGGAATGAGTTGAGGGGGATGCCGAGAGGAGAGATGGAGGGAGACGCCGAACGGGCAAGGAGAGATATGCCCCGAAAACACGTTCGTTCCCACGATTTTTCGACATACGCTGATTTTTGCCGCCTCCCGCAAACTCGCAGCTATGCTGCTCAAACAGTGCTCCAGCGGCAAAGCTAAGTATATCGAAAAATCGCTCCACTCTCTATCGTTTTCGGGGCATATCTCTCCTTGCTCGTTCGGCTGGGTATTGGCGAGACGGGGGAAGATGATGGGATGTAATTTCGATTTAACGGATATATTTAACCGATATATATTTAACCGATTATTTAACGGATATATATGGTAGAAATTTTATCTGTTGTTAATTCCCGGTTTTGTAATGGGGTATTGGATTTTCCAACTGCCATCATGGCGACTGGGAAAAATCCAGGTTTGATTTTTAGGTCTTGATATAGTTCGGGATATGCGTTTTCTAATTGACCTAGAACGGCTGGGATAGCGTATAGATATACACTTCCTAATTCTAAGTCGGTTGAAGCTAACATCATATTTTCAATGATACAAGAAGCGTTACAGTAGGCGAGTGGATAGGTTTCCATAGCCTCTTCTTTTTTGGCAGTTATTAAAATGACAGTGGGAGCATGATACATAGGATGCTGTCCTGCTTCTGGGCTGATTGAATATACAATCTGTTCAATTTTATTTAGCAATTCTCTGTCCTGAATGACATGGATTTGGACATTTTGATATTGTCCTAGAGAGACAGGAGCAGAATTTCCTGCTTTTAAGATATAGTCTAATGCCTCATCTGATATTTGAGTTTCGTTAAAATTTCTACAGCTTTGTCTGTTTTTTAAAGTGAATTTTGTTTCCATTTATTTGACCTCCTTCTTAATGGTATCAAAATAATACTATATATGAAAACAAAATACAAGTACGCAGAAATAACATACATAGTATTGTTTAACGTACTAAAAAAATTATTTATAATAATTTAGCCGGAAAACCCATGGTCTTTAGACCGTTGCTTTTGCTAGTTTAAATTAAATCAAAATGTTTCATTGCTAGATAAATACCGTCCTCGTAAGTTGGTGTTGTCACGTAGGATACAAGGTCAAGTACTTCTTTCATGCTGTTTCCCATAGCGATACTATGTGGGACATGGGTTAGCATTGCGGCGTCGTTTGTGCTGTCGCCAAATACATAGCAATCATCGAGGCTGGCGCCAAGGTGGTTACACATATAATCAATGCAGGTTGCTTTTGTGAATCCGAGAGGAATCAACTCAAGTAAATCATTTTCCCTGTCGATAATTTCGAAGTTTTTTGTAAGTTCTTTTGTGAGGGATTGATATTCGGTTGTCTTAGGGAATTCTTCACCAGTAAAAATAACAAATTTATCGAAATCTATATTCTCATCTTCAAAGTATCTGACATAGTGATGAGACTTTTTGTAGTTTTCTATAAAGTTCCAGACAACTGGATGCGTCTCTTCTTTTTTTGTATTTGGAAAAAATACGTCCTCAGTTCCCTCTAATGCCCCTTGAAGTTTATACTTAGAAAAAAGTTCCAAAACGGATGCTTGAACTTCTTTTGGGATATGATTGTGAAATAAAACTTCATCTTGAAATGAAATATAAGTTCCGCATCCACATAAATATCCATCAAAATTTAATTCCCTAATGCGAGATTCCACAAGAGAAATAGGACGACCGGTATTGATAAAGAGATAATGTCCTCTTTCTCTGGCTGTTTTTAATGCATTTTTTGCACTCTCAGGGATAGAGTTTGTTTTTTCATCTATTAAAGTTCCATCAATATCAAAAAATAATAATTTTTTATCCATAAGTATTAGCAAAGTCCTTTCTGAATTTTATGAAATGATGATACTAAGGTAGAAATTTTTTCCCTAACATCATGAAATTATTGTAGCAGAACTAAAAAAGAATGTCAAAATTTATACTTATAGACGATGGTGTAACTTTTTTGAATAGTGTAAAATTTTTGTTAGTTGGATAATTTAGATTTGGGGGTGTGGGGATAGACGCGAAGAGAGTTCGTCAATATGTCCTCGAAAAACACGTTCGTTCCCACGTTTTTTCGACATACGCTGATTTTTGTCGCTTCCCGCAAACTCGCAGCTACGCTGCTCAAACAGTGCTCCAGCGACAAAGCTAAGTATATCGAAAAAACGCTCCACTCTCTATCGTTTTTCGAGGACATATTGACGAACTCTCTTCGCTGTGTATTGGCAAAACACTATAAAATTCTTTTTTATGAGGATAACTACTACATAGTTTTAATATAAGTTCTGCGCTTTTTTACTTACAAAATTTTTACTTACAAAAATTTTGTACTATCATTTTAGTCTGTATTTACTTACTTTTTTCATAAAATATGTTAATATATCTATGGATTGTATAAACTCATGATATGGTTGAGTGTTTCTGCCAGCTACCGTAAACAGCTGATTATAATCCCAAAATAGGATTCTGTTTATAGGAGGAAAGCATATATGAGCATTGTCAACTACTCATCACCTAAAGGTAATGGGCTTGTAACTGCCCAGTCGTAGTAACAGCTTACGCCTCCGACCTTTTAACCCCGATAGGCATCGCTACCTAAAGTGGCGTTACATCATGGGGTGGTTGACAGTACCCCTTACGACCAAGATTTACTCTGCCGTAACTGTAAACGGTACTAAAGTTTCCCATGCTTTACAGTATATATTAATCATTACGTTTAAGATTTTACATTAACAACGATTGGTGTTAAAAACCTCATATCTTAACTTATCAAAGAACAAAGAGTGCCTTCAGAGCAATCGCTCCCAACGGTTTTCTCTATAGATGTATGATAACATGGGAAATTATATTTTGCAACCATTTATAAGGCTCCTCCCATCGCCTAAACCGCCTACGAAAACGAAAGGATTTAATTTATGAACACATTTTCAGGAAAAAAATTTGACCCCATGAGGATAACCGTAGATGATATTTGTGTAGAAGACATTGCGCACGCATTAAGTCTTCTATGTAGAGGAAACGGTCATTTGAAATATTTTTACTCTGTCGCGCAACATTCGATTAACTGCGCAAAAGAAGCAAAAGCTCGTGGATGGTCTAAACGAATTCAGCTAGCATGTCTTTTGCATGATGCAAGTGAAGCATATATCTCAGATATTATCCGTCCAGTAAAAACATATCTTACCAATTATCTGGATATAGAACAAATGATAATGAACTGTATATTAGAGAAATTTCATCTTTCTGATTTAACAGAAGATGAGATAATTAAGTGGAAACAGATAGATGATGACATCCTTGCATACGAGTTAAAACAACTAATGAGAGGAGAAGAACACAGAGAACTTCCCTCTTTATCATCAAAGCCCGATGTATCAGAAAAAGACTGGACTTCTGTTCAAGCACAATTTTTAGACCTCGTCGATGCCCTGACGATATCAAAAATAGAGCAGTTTTAAATGATTCTGCCAGTACACAGTGAAGAGAAGACTTCATCGATACCCTGACAATATCAAAAATAGAGCAATGTTAAACGATTCTGCCAGTACACAGTGAAGAGAAAATCTCATCGATACCTGACAATATCAAAAATAGAGCAGTTCTAAACAGTTTTGCCAGTACACAGCAAAGAGGGGCTGGGGATATGTCCTCTAAAAACGATAGAGAGTGGAGCGGTTTTTCGATATACTTAGC
>JAUUSJ010000313.1 GCA_030841965.1 Blautia sp. | reverse complement strand
AAGCAACGGTGGCTGAAGCAGGAAGCTCGGTAACTTGTTGCCGAGTAGTTCACTACTAACAGTATAACACAAATGCGTCATAATCGCAAGAAAGAGAGGCGGACAATATTTTTTCTTTGGGGCATAGGGCAGTTATGGGGCAAAAATAGTACAATATATTCGTTTTTCTAACCTCATCAAGATTATTTCACTCAAAGAAGTACGCATTGTACTTGTTTTTATATTTTTTACAAAAGTGTTAACAAATACTTGACAAATATTAAAAACATGTTAAAATATAGTTCATAGAACAGCCAAATTTTTTCTCTGGTGTAGGCGAGAGAGAGAGTTTGGCTGTAATATGGAAAGAGAGGACTAGTTATTATGAAGTATTTGAAAAAGCTTGCGGTCTTGACGATGGCAGTTGTTATGCTTTTTGGTGTGACAGTGACAGTAGAGGCGGCATCGCCGATTAAAGTGACTTATAATAATAAGACGATTACATATACAGGAAGACAGCATTCGATTACATATAATGGAAAGAGTACAAGGCTTACCAGTCCAGGCATTACGATAAATGGTTATGTTATGGTTCCATATTATGAGACGTTTGTGTCTGGGGGAACTCAGATGGGAAGGCAGTATGATGATAGCTCCAAGGTTTTGACATTGACATATCGAGGTCAGAAGTTAGTGTTAAAGGTTGGTCAAAAGCAGGCTACCTTGGATGGGAAGACGTTTACTCTCCCAGTTGCTCCTACGATTGTGACATATGAGAAGACGGGAAGTTGTATTTTAGTTCCAGCTAAGGCGATTTGTAGAAAGCTGGGAATTCATTATAATTTTGTTAAGACTTCCTCGACGAGTGGGCGTGTGGAGCTAAAGGAAAAGACGACAGCGCAGATTCGCAGTGAGATGGTTTCTTATGCGAAGAAATTTGTCGGACTTAAGTATGTATGGGGTGGTACAAGTCTCACATCGGGAGTGGATTGTTCGGGATATGTTCAGGCGATTTATAAGAAATACGGAGTTAGTATTCCTAGAGTGTCGAGAGAACAGGCGAACGGAGGAAAGACGATTTCACAGAGTCAATTAAAAAAGGGAGACCTTATTTTTTATGGGTATGGAAGTTATATTAATCATGTGGCGATGTATATAGGAGATGGAAAGGTAATTAATGCGAGTAATTCTGCACCTTATCCTATCGGTGGAGTGAAGATTGTGAAGTATAATTATCGAAAGCCTGTGAAGATGGTGTCGTATTTGGATTAGGTGAGGGAAAAGGTTTGGTGTTTGTTTTATTCTCAAAATGATACTATGGTGGATGGGGAATGCCGAACTGCCAAATTGCCGTATTGCCGATGGAATGTCGGGGAATGACGGATAAAAAATTAAAGATGGAAAAGTAAGTGGCTCAGAGATGCTCTTTAGGAGAGTGTTTCTGGGCTATTTTTTTTGGTTGGGAGGGAAAGGGGGAAAAGGTTTGGTAGTAAGACAGGGGTAATGGGGAATTTTATCAATAGAGGGGGTTGGTATTGACAAATGAAATTTTGGGAAATTATAATGTAAAATTAGATGGTGCTAACTTGAGTTTTAAGTGGTGAAATGGGACACTGAGAGAGGAGAATGGAGGGGAAGGGGACGCTGAGAGAGGAGAATGGAAGGGAAGGGGACGCTGAGAGAGGAGAATGGAAGGGAAGGGGACGCTGAGAGAGGAGACAGGTATCTGTCCCAAAAACACGTTCGTTCCCACGATTTTTCGACATACGCTGATATATGCCGCCTCCCGCAAACTCGCGCTTACAGCGCTCAGACAGTGCTCCAGCGGCAAAGCTAAGTATATCGAAAAATCGCTCCACTCTCTATCGTTTTTGGGGCAGATACCTGTCTCCTCTCTCAGCTGTGTACTGGCGAAACGAAAGAATTAGTATGTTGTTGTTTTAGCTTGTTTTGATGTTTGAGCTGTAATAGTAGCTGGAGTTTTACGGTTGTTTTAGCTTGTTTTGATATTTGAGCTGTAATAGTAGTCGAGGTTTTACGGTTGCTTTATCCAGTTTTGATATTTCAACTGTAATAATAGTTGAGT
>JAUUSJ010000096.1 GCA_030841965.1 Blautia sp. | reverse complement strand
AAGATTTTTACCATATTTTGCATCAGAATTTCCCACTCGTTTCGCAATTACCTATGTCTAAGTATATATTTATCTCGTACATATCGAAGCTGTCTGTGGACTTTATCACGATTCGCTGCTTCTTCATGTACCACTCCATGTCAAAGATATTCTTAGGATCGGTGTCGACCGTATAGATTAGAGGAACGCTTTGCAAAGTATGGCTTGGAACTTGCAGAAGAAAAGACTAAGATACTAGAGTTTGGAAGGTTTGCCAGGCAGAACAGGGAACGGCGGGGAGAGAGAAAACCAGATACCTTTGACTTCCTTGGCTTTACGTTTTATTGCGGAATGGACGGAAAGAAGCAGTTTTTTCGTTGTAGAGTGAAAACGAGCAGGAAAAAGCTACGCAGTAAAATAAGAGCAATGAAAGAATGGATAAGGAACCATAGGACATTGCCACTAGAGTGGATATTTAAAACAATCAATGCAAAGTTGAGGGGGCATTATCAATACTATGGAGTAACGGATAATACAAGAGAAGTGAAATCATTTCTGTGTATAACAAAGAAACTGCTGTTTAAATGGTTAAACCGTAGAAGTCAGAAACGAAGTTACACATGGGAAACATTTAATAATGGACTACTTAGAACATTTCCGTTATTAGAACCAAGAATTAAGATAAGACTGTTTTACAGATAGTATGAATATAAAGTGAAAAGCCGTATGCCTTAATAGGGCATGTACGGTTTAGGGTAGGGATATGGGAGTAATCCCCATATCTACTAGAGAGTAAATAGAAATTTGAAGTAATATGGAGGATACAATGGCTTTTCCAAAAGAACTTAAAAATGAAATAGAATTATATTGTTTTAATCATTTAGCTACTGACTCATGGTATGAGAATGAATTTTGCTTTATTCAAGATAAAGAATTGAGAAATCGTATTATTGCAGAATTTAAAGCAATTAGATTTGCATATAAACTTTACGAGGGAATAGAAGCAACAGGAGAAAATTTAATGTTTGAGGTGCGAAACCAAATACTTGGGTATGCATCAATCTATGAAGCTGTAATAGAAAATGTATTAAACACATATTACTCAAACACAATTGAGTTTGATTCTTTGATGCACCACAACATACCAGTAAGGATATCCATACCCCAAAATAAACAAGTCTTATTGCAGGATGTATTGTCACATGATGGCAAAGCAATAGTACCATTTTATTACGCTAGGAAGAAAAAAGAGAAACCACAAGTTAGATTTGATGATAAATGTAGAACAGCAGAAAATTTAGGGCTACTTCATAAATTTGTTAATGCTGATGGAATTGAAATAGATTTACCATCTGAGATAATTGAAATATACTCATACAGAAATGGTATTCATATTATTGCAGAACAAAGAAAAGGTTTTAGTTATGAGTTAAGTTTAAGTAAAAAAGCATATCGTAGAATGCGTCCATTTGTTGACCAAATAAAAGAAAAACTTATTGAAGATGGAAAAATCTAAATAAAATTTATATGTAGAATTTTGTTGTCTTTAATTTATGAAAGGTAGATCAGGCAGACACCCGTACGGAGTGCAAGGTGTCTGTTTCTCCTGACCTTGCAGGAAGATTGCATTTGCCCTCGGTATCTAACAGGGAAGATTGTTCGAAAATCAAGTAACGGTTAGTTATAAGGTCAATCATCTGTGAAAAGGAGTTTGATATAAATAGTTGTACATTGAAAACCGAATAAAGCAAATACAATCTTCAAAAGTTGCGATTGTTGTGGTATGATTATTTTGAAATTTCAATATGATGGTATCCCCTTTCAGTTTGTGGTATTACTAATAGGATAGCATATTTTGTTGAAGTTTTTCTATTTTTTTATCTAGCACAACAGGTTAATATAAGGAATCTAATAGTGAAGGGAGTATAGATTATGGATAAAATAGTATGTAATTTGATGAATTGTTATGGTATTCAAAGTTTTCAGCATGAATTTGATTTTTCTAATACGAATGCTATCTGTGTGTATGCTAGAAATGGATTAATGAAAACATCTTTTTCTAAGACTTTTAAAAAGATTCAAGATGGCAAAGGGAGTGAAATCAAAGATGAAATTTTTGATATATGTGGGATGGCGGATGTTAAGATAGATGGAATCCCTATTTTGCCAGAAAATGTGTTTGTAATAAAATCATTTGAAAGCGCTTATGAATCAAATAGTATTACATCGCTTTTAGTAGATGATGATATTAAGGCAAGAATATCAACTGTCTTAAAATTAAAAGAAAAATTTTTAAAATTACTGGAGAAATATTCAGGTTTAAAGATTTCCAAAACATCTTTGGGGAGAAAGGTATATGAATTAGAACCTCAAATTGTAGAAGATTTTGAATTTGAAGAAGATAGTTTTTTACTAAATATTAAGCTATTAGATGCAATGCAACCAGAATTTATATGCTCGGGAATAAAATATAATAATATTTTTGATAGAACGGTATTAAAGAAAATTAAATCAGCAGAATTTCAGGAAAAAATAGAAGATTTCTGTTTGGCTAGTGATGAAATTTATGCTGAGTATGGGTTTTTGGACAAAGGTAATTTTACTTTACCGAAACTAAAAAATCTTTCTAAAACTCTGGAGGGCGATAATTTCTTTGTAAAAAATAATCATCTGTATCTTGATGGTGGGTTTGAGATAAATAAGCCAACTGAATTGAAAAAGAAAATATCAGAAATTGAAGAAAAAATAAAAGCTGTGCCAGTATTTCAAGAAATTGAAAAGATGCTTAGCGATACAAAAGGAATTGTATTAAAAGAACTGTTAGAGAACAATCCAGATGTAATTGCATACTTAAAAATAGACAAGCTTGATGAATTAAAAAAGCAATTATGGTTGTCATATATTGAGAGTGAAGGGGAAATTTTTAAAGAACTTTTGGTTGAATATATTAAATTGGAAAATGAAATAAGTGATATAGATGTAGATACTACTCCGTGGAAAAATGCACTTGATATTTTTGAAGAACGGTTTACAGTACCGTACAAAATGGAAATTTCAAATATGAAAGGTGCAATAATTGGTGAAAGTATTCCAAGGATAGAGTTTTCGTTTGAGCGGGATGGACAAATTGTTAAAATGGCAAGAACAGACCTTGAAAATATAGATGTATTAAGTCAAGGTGAAAAGAGAGCATTATATCTATTAAATATTATTTTCGATATTGAAAAAATAAAAAATAGTGGAAAAGAGATATTATTTATAATTGATGACATAGCAGATTCATTTGATTATAAAAATAAGTATGCGATTGTCGAATATCTGTATGAAATGTCTACTAATAATAACTTCAGATTACTTATTTTATCGCATAATTTTGATTTTTATCGTACAGTATCTATGCGATTAGCATTAAGCCGAGAGGATCGTTTAGAGGCAGAAGTTATACAAAATGGTATTGTATTAAAACAGGAAAAATATCAGAATCAACCATTTGTGGCATGGAAAGAGAATATGAGTTTAATTAATGTTTTGGCTCTAATTCCATTTGTTCGTAATATGATAGAATATAGTGGAGACAAGAATGTGGGAGGAGTAGTGGGCATAAATAAAGATTATTTATTGCTTACACACCTGTTGCATGAAAAAAATAAAACTAATGTAATAACTTTTGGAATATTAAAAACAATTTATAAAACATATTTGGGTAAAGATAATTTTAAAGCAGATATAACCCAAACAGATTTAGTAATAGATAAAATTTACAGTATTGCTAACCAAATTACCAATAATGATGCACATCTTGAGCATAAAATTATTATGGCTATTGCAATACGGCACAAGGCTGAAAAGTATATGTTGGATATGATAAAAAATTATACGGGACGATTAACATGGAAAGTAAGGAAAAATATTAGTACAGGCATAGTTGCAGATTTTATGATACATCTAAATGGAGTTGGTAATCAGACAAGAGAATTATTTAATGCATATAAACAGTTTGGTTTTCCAGATAAAGTTAAAATATTAGAAGAAGTTAATATTATGACTCCTGAAAATATTCACTTGAATTCATTTATGTATGAACCAATATTGGATATGGACATTAATGAATTACTGAATTTATATCAAAAAGTTAAGGCAATGTAGGTAATGAATAGGTAAGCGCTTCAAAAAAGGGGTGGAATAATGTTGCTCCTAATGTTATATTTTTATCAACATAGCAAAGAAGGAGTTTATACCTATGAATCAATTCAATCAAACAAGAAAACGACACTTAGAGAAAGAACAAGAACCTGTATTTGTGAGAGCCCCCTATTTTATCTGATGTCTCTCATCTAATTGGGAGTGAAAAACATTTTTTTCAGGACAATAGACCTATGTTGTATCTTCAAGAAATGAAGTTCTATGTACCAGATAATTTTAATCAAGATACCATACTTTTCTCTTGCAAACGATGAAACAGTTATAATGAGGAATTTTCAACAGGAGCAAATCATATTTATCTTGTCTGTGGAGCTACCGATTCTCGAAGAAGAGTCACAGGACTTTCTGTTCTTGTTACGATGAAGTTTCAATTAGCTTACTTTGAGGAGGAAAATGTTTTTCTATTCTGCAGCAAAAAGAAAGACACAATTAAGGTATTACGATATGACAGAAATGATTTGTTCTTGCACATAAGAAACTGTTAGATGAAATGTAATTTTGTTGACCATCAAAAAATATCTCGTGGGATTCTTCAGCTTTCTTATCAAACGGTCTAAAATTCGACATTAACCAACAAACTCACTTATTGCATATCTCAAAAATCTTGTCATATAAGCTAAAAGAATATTTTGACAATATCAAAAAAAAGATTTATAATTTGCAGAGAAAGGTAGGATAAGTTATGACTATTTCAGAGCAAATTAAAGTAGTATGTGTAAGATGTAATGTGAGTGAAGCTGAACTGGCAAGACGGTTAGGAAAATCCCCACAGAGTTTTAATTCAAAGATGAAACGGGGAAGTTTTTCAATACCAGAACTTGAGCAGATAGCAAATGTTTTAGGGATTTCCTTTAGAAGAGAATTTATTTTAGCAGATGGAGACAAAATCTAATGAATACTAGTGAAGTAAAGAAGTTTAGACTTGGAGAATTATTTTGTGGTCCAGGAGGACTTGCGCTTGGAGCTATTACAGCTCAAATAAGTAATCCAGAATATAAAATTGTTCATCAATGGGCAAATGATTATGATTTGGATACATGTAATACGTATCGCAGAAATATTTGTCCTGATAATAAAGAGAGTGTTATTTGTAGTGATGTGAGAAAACTTGATATAGAAACTCTAGGAGATATTGATGCATTGGCATTTGGTTTTCCATGTAATGATTTTTCGGTTGTTGGAGAGCAAAAGGGATTTAATGGAACTTTTGGACCATTATATACATATGGTGTTAAAGTTTTAGAACGTTATCAACCTCTATGGTTTTTGGCGGAAAATGTCGGTGGCTTAAAGAGTGCAAATGAGGGGAAAGCTTTTCAGAAAATACAAGAAGATTTAAAAAAAGCAGGATATAGAATATACCCTAATTTGTATAAGTTTGAAGAATATGGTGTTCCACAGGCTAGACATAGAATAATAATTGTGGGAATACGGGAAGATTTATCATATGAGTTTAAGATACCAAGTTCTAAACCGTATGAAAATTTAGATATTACTTGTAAAACAGCGATTGAGAAACCTCCTATTCCAAGAGATGCGCCAAATAATGAATTAACCAAGCAATCAGCTAAAGTAGTGGAGCGTTTGAGTTATATTAAACCAGGAGAAAATGCATTTACTGCAAACTTACCAGAAAGTTTGAAATTGAATGTTAAAGGGGCAAAAATTAGTCAAATATATAAAAGGCTTGATCCAGATAGACCAGCCTATACGGTTACGGGCTCAGGAGGTGGAGGAACGCATATGTATCATTATGAGGAACCCCGTGCATTAACAAATCGTGAACGAGCAAGATTACAAACTTTTCCAGATGATTATGTTTTTGAGGGGTCTAAAGAGTCTGTTAGGAAACAAATAGGTATGGCAGTGCCATCGAAGGGTGCAAAAGTGATATTTGAGGCAATATTGAAGACTTTTGCGGGAATACCATATGAAAGTATGGATGCATATACAGGTTATGATGCATAGAAGATGAGGTGAAAATATGCTTAATTATTGGTGGGTAACAAGACCAAAACGAAAATTAAATTCCGTACCAGAGGTATTAGCTACGTTTGCAGATTTATCGCTTAATCAGGAATGGGAGGGACAAAGAGATTCTCATTTAGCATACGAAGATGCCTTAGAGGAAGCAGGATTAAAACGAAAGGGAGAACGGAGAGATCAAACAGGAGGCGGAGCAAGAACCTATAAGGCATGGCTAGTAAGTTTAGGACTTATTTTTACGCAGAACAATACGAATAAGATTAAGCTTACACTTGCTGGTGAAGCTATTATGAATGGAGAATCTCCAGTAGAAATTTTGACAAATCAAATAATAAAATATCAATTCCCGTCTTCTTTTTCATTTGGTAGAGGAGTACAAGTATCAAAAAGATTTAGAATTAGACCGTTTAGATTTTTGTTAAGACTTTTAGATGATAGTAAAATTGGATATCTAACAGAAGAAGAAATAGCAAAGATAGTTGTAACAGAAGCTGAGAATGAAACTAACAAATGCTATAATTATATTGTTGATAGAATTATTCAGTTTAGAAATTTTGGAGATAGTTGTCTTGCGGAGGATTTTTTTGAAAAATACAAGCCTTCTAAGGGGAAAGTAAATCCTGAACATCCATATAGTCATTTAATGGATTTGGCAAATACAATAGTTAATTGGCTTGAATATACACAACTTGTTAAGAGAGCAGAAGGAAAAATAGAAATTCTCGCTGATAAGAGGGAAGAAGTAAAAAAAATTCTTTGTGATAAACCGAATTTTATTGATAGACCAGAACAACATGAATATTTTCAAAGAAAATATGGTATTGATCCAAAACATAAGAAGGATAACCGAAATTTAGCATTGACACAAACGATTACAGCGGCAATGATTGCAAAACAAAAAGTAAGACAAGCGTACATTGCCGTATCTTTGGAACGCCCAATAACGAAGATTACGTCAGAAGTTGTAAATTATATTGTGCAGAAAACGGGGATAGATGGAAAAATGGTTGAAGATATTTTGATTGAAACATATCCTCATGGTTCTGTTGGTGGGTTTATGACAAAGTATTTTGAAATGGCTTTTAAAGGACGTGATGAAGCAACAGAATTTGAAAAGGCGACAGTAGAATTATTTCAAGATGTATTTGGATTTGAAGCAAAGCATGTTGGACCAATAGGTTTGACGCCAGATGTGTTATTGCTCTCAGATTCAGAGGGATATCAGGCGATATTAGATAATAAAGCATATCATAAATATACGATTAATAATGATCATTATAATAGAATGGTCTATAATTATATTGGCAATATTCAAAATTATAGTAAGTCAGATAAACCGTTAGCATTTTTCTCATATATTGCAGGAGGATTTGGTAGCAATATTGATAAACAGATAAAGAATATTGTTGATGCAACCGGAGTAAATGGCTCTGCTATGAGTGTGTCAAATATGATAAAAATGGTAGAACGACATGAAAGTGAGCCTTATAGTCATGCAAGGATACGGGATATTTTTAGTTTGAACAGACAGGTATTGATAAATGACATTTTATAGGATAGGGAAATGTATAATTTAACCTGTTGTAATAGTTTAGAAGCAAAGATTAAGAGTATCTGTAAACTATGAAGTTTTCTAAAATTTATGTTCCGAAAGGAATATGTAAGGATACACATAACAAAGACTGTGGTTAGACTGTTGTTGATATAAAAAGGGGAAATGGAAGGCTTGAGAGACAGTTTATAGGAGGAGAGATATGAAATATATAAAGGCAACTTCTGATATGGTAAATGATATCCAAAATGTTTTACATACATCTATTAAAACTATATATCCAAAGTATTATCCAAAAGAAATAGTGGATTTCTTTTGCAGGCATCATAGTAAAGAACATATTGTAGATGGAATAGAGTCTGAAAATATGGGAGTATTAGTATGTAACGATGTGATTGTCGGAACAGGTTGTTTTGATGGTAATCATATCACAGGAGTATATGTATTGCCCTCTTATCAAAATCAAGGCTGTGGCTCATATATAATGAACTGTTTGGAAAAGAAAATTGTCAAAACATATAATACGGCTGTTTTAGAAGCTTCGCTTCCCGCTGTATGTTTATATGAACATAGAGGCTATAAAACTATGGGGCATGGGATATATGAATTGGAAAATGATGTGAAGTTGGTTTATGAAATTATGGAGAAAAAGTTGAGAGTGGATTAAATACAATGCAATTTGAGAGGTGTTGGAGAATGAAATGCAGGATAAGAAAATGGAAATTATCGGATGCGGAAAATTTAGCGGCGGCATTGTTCAATAAAAAAGTGCAAGATAATCTTCGTGACGGGCTACCCTATCCTTATACAGAACAAGATGGGATTAATTTTATCTCTGCTATGCTCTCAGCAGATAAAAATGATACATTTGCTTTTGCCGTCACAATAGATGATAAAGCGATTGGAAGTATTGGAGTTTTCCGCCAGAGCAATATTCATTGTCTGACCGCTGAACTGGGATATTATATTGCTGAAGAATATTGGGGCAAGGGGATTATGACTGAAGTTGTTAAACAAATTTGCGAATATGTTTTTAGCACGAGCGATATTATCCGTATCTATGCAGAACCATTTGCCTATAATACAGCGTCTTGCAGAGTGCTTGAAAAATCGGGGTTTCAATATGAGGGGATATTGAGAAAGAATGCTGTGAAGAATGGAAAAGTACTTGACATGAAGCTGTATTCAAAAGTAAGGGAGTTGTCTTGAGGTTGAAAAAGTACAAGTTAAGTTTTGATATTTGGGGACTGCTATTGTTCTTGATAATTATGATACCTAATTTTATTTGGTTTTTTGTACCTGCGCCAAACGATGTGCTAAGAGCAGATTCGGTTACAGAAGTGGTTGATACCATAGCCTCGATATGTCAGGTATTGATGGTTATTGCACTTTGCATTTTTGTGAACAGAAGAAGCTGTAAGTTCCGTATTACACCTTTAATTATTATCGTGATGATTTGTTGCTTATTATATTTTGCGAGTTGGATAGGGTATTATCTTGGTATGGTGAATGCGGTTATCATATTGGGATTGACGGTTCCTCCGTGTTTGGCATTTATGTTTTATGCCATTGACAGAAGGAATATGATAGCAGTTGTTCCAATTTCTATTTTTACATTCTGCCACTTGATGTATGGAATAGTTAATTTTATCATTTGATTTAGTTATCAATAGGCATGGCAATTTTGATGCGAGAGAGTTGTTTCGGTTATTACGTCAAAATGGGCTGTTCATTACGGAACAGGTAGGTGGAGATAACGATAGGGACTTGGTGGAAATGGTATTACCTAAAACGGAGAAACCATTTCCACACTTGAATCTAACAAAACAGCGCAAACATTTTGAAGATGCTGGATTTGAAATCGTTCGGGAAGAAGAAGCATATCGCCCAATAAAGTTCTATGATGTAGGAGCGTTTGTTTGGTTTGTCCATATCATAGAATGGGAGTTTCCCAATTTTTCTGTAGATAAGTGTTTTGAGCAACTATTAAAAATGCAAGAGATGATTGATAAAGATGGTAGAATTGAGGGAACGATTCATCGATATCTGATTGTTGCAAAAAATAAATCGAAAGGATGTGGCAGGGAAAATGCAGAATAGGTTATATTTTGTGTAGAGTTAGGAGATGATAGTGGTTATTATGAATCAGAATTGTAAATTATTTTTATTTGATTTAGATGGAACTTTGTTGCGGAGTGATAAAACTATATCTAAAAAAACTCTTTCAGTTTTAAAGCAGTGTAAAGAAAAAGGAATATTGGTTGGTGTTTCGACATCTAGAAGTGAACAGAATTCTATAACATTTTTGAATGAACTCATGCCAGATATTTTGATATCAAGTGGAGGTGCACTTGTAAAAAAAGGAACGGAATATATTTATAAAGCAGAGTTTACGGAAATTGAGACTAGAAACATAATTGATATAGCAAGGACTGTTTGTAGAGAAGATTGTGAAATAACAATTGATACGATAGATTCACATTATTGGAATTATAAAATCCAATATAACAAAATCCATTGAGTGTAAGATATGTAGGTGTTATAATCTTTGTAAAGAACAAATGACAGCAAGAGCAGAATTTTGTTTCAGCAACGGAGATAAAGGAGGAATATTATGATAGCGCCTGAACGAATAAAATTTGAAGCAAAAAAGAAAGAAACGGAGAATATGCATTTCCGCACATTTTTAAAATGCAATGCGGATGAGGAAGAATTGGATCGGCAGTTTCAAAAATTACATGCCGAATTGTTTGCAGGATATGATTGCAATGCCTGCAGGAACTGCTGCAAAATGTATTTTGGTTCTATTCCGGAAGAAGATCTGGAGCGTGATGCTGCATGGCTGAACATGACAAAAGAAGAATTCATCCATACATATTTGGTAAGAGAAGCTTCTGAAGAGGGTTATGAGACCATACATCGACCCTGCGATTTCCTGAACGAAGATGGTTCCTGTAAGCTGGGAGAGTGCCGCCCAGAAAATTGCAAAAAATATCCTTATACGGATCAGCCGGATCGTCTGTGGAGTTTGTACAGCATTCTGGAGGTCGTGGAAGTATGCCCTGTTGCCTTTGAAATTTTTGAAAGACTGAAAAAGGAGTATGGCTTTCAAAAGAACAGGAAATGCAGATAAGGTGATGGAGATGGAGAAGAAAGATTTCATTAATTATATCAATAAGCTATTGCAGGAGATGTCTGTGGAAGAAAAGGATGCGTGGATACTGACACAGGCAAACTTAACAGAGGAATCGGAAGCCGAGGATTTTATCATGTCGCTGACGGGAGAAAAGAAAATTTCCTATATGCCGACAGAACTGCAAATTGAAGAATTTTGCAAAAGTGGAAACAGATAGGCGAATTGTTCAGGGTATTGCGTTATGAGCGTTATATAGATGATCAACTTGAAATAGAAGAAGTATGGGAGATATGCGAGGCACTGGTCAGGCGGGGCGGATTGGAAGAAGAAAACTGGGAAATCAGAAAAAAAGTCCTGAAAGATATGGTATCGCATGGGTATTATGATTGTTACGGTTGCTATGATCCGGTTAAGGAGCTGGCGGAGAAGCTTTTTATTACGCCGGAGGAAACTCTTGAATATGCAGATATGCTGAATGAGAGTGACTATTATGCCAGAGAGGCTGCAGATTTATACCAACAATATGGCAGGACAGATAAATATGTACGGTATTTGGAAACACATTTGGACAGGGCTTCCAGGGAGTATGTTGAACTGGCTCAATATTATTATCATGATGGGAACAAAGCCGATGCAAGAAAAATTGCAGAACAGGGGCTGAAAAAGTGCAAAGATGATTTGACGGAGCTTTTCATTTTCTTGTTACAGGATGCGAAAAGCTGCAAAGACGAGGAACGTTACAAAAAGTTTTACGCGAGCGCAAAACGGAGAAAGAAAGCAGATATTGTCCGTATCAATGAAAAGTTGCCAGGATGAATTATAATTATATGGAGGTCCAAAATGGAGATGTGAGAAAGGGCTTCCCATAAAATGTCTGATGATTATAAGGGTGTAGATAGTGACGAATATTTATCAGGTTTTATGAAAGAAGAGCACATTATAAACTGGGTGTTGCATTAAAAAAGGATGAGTTGTTCTCTGAGGATATATTATTTGGTTTGACTCAAAAATATTTCAAATCAGATTATTTTATAGTTAAAAAGGGAATTATGCAAGAGTTGGAGAATCTCGCGTGTCAAATAGGAGATTATCTTCAACTTAAGGATGCAGTGATAAAAGTATAGCATTCGGAGCAGTGTTATTCCAGACACCCTCTTTTGAAGAGCTTACTATATGGCGGGTAGTCTACAGGATTGCCTGCTGTATTTTTATTATGTTTCATTCTTATTGCTTGAAAAAAATTTTGTTGTCAATGATTCTTTTAGGGTTAAAATGAAATATTGTTCGTATACTTATATTAAAAACCAAAAAATTAATGTTTTAAATACAAAATTTGCAAAAAAACAGCAAAAATAATTGACAAAACATTAAAAGGGGGATTAATATGAACATATATAAGGAGAAAGGGGTGTCAAAGATGTTATTAGAGTTTAGTTGTTCAAATTATAGATCAATCAAAGAAAAAGTAAATTTTTCTATGATTGCAGGAAGAGATAATACATCTGAAGAGCTTTTAAAAGAATTTGGTACTTTTAGAGTTTTGCGTTCTGCAGTTATATATGGCGCAAACGGGTCTGGAAAAAGTAATTTTATTAGTGCTTTGTCATTTATGTGTGATTTGGTTAGCAATAGTATTAATCATCAACCAGGTCAAAAAGTATTTCAGGCACGTCATAAATTGAGCGCAGAAGAGACTCCGAGTGAATATAGTATTCAATTTGTACGAAATGATATAAGATATGCATATGGTTTTTCTGTGCAACAAAATTTGATACAAGATGAATACTTGTATTATTTTCCAAAGGGAAGACAAGTGAAAATTTTTGAGCGTAATGGACTGGAAATTAGACCTGGAGATAGATACAAGGGAGTGTTTGATGTAAGCATTAGTATATTAAAAGATAATAGGTTGTTTTTATCTTGTGCCGCTAATTATAGCAATATAAAAGAAATTGAAGAAGCTTTTATGTTTTTCAATACAGATATAGTGGTATATAATCCAGAAATTAATAATTGGACAGAGTATTCGATTGAGTTAATGCAGAATAATAAAATGATAAAAAAAGTATTTGTGGATATTCTGCAAGCACTAGGAACTGGAGCTAAAGATGTAAAAGTAAGACTTGAAAAAATAAAGTTGGAGGATTTACCACAAGAGTTACAATTACCAGATGCATTGAAAAGCTTGCTAGGGGCTCAAGAGGGTAATAGAATAGAAGCAAAAGTGGTATATGATCAATTTGAAGTTGATTTGATGACCGAAGAGTCATCCGGAGTAAAGCGCTTATTCCAAGTGATTTGTCCGATAATTGATATTTTGAATAAGGGTAAAATACTTATTTGTGATGAATTAGAAGCTAGTTTACATGAATCAGTAATTTTCCAAATTGTACAATTATTTCAACATTATCAGAAAGATAAATTTGCGCAATTAATTTTTTCAACACATGATACAAGTTTGTTAGATACAGATTTGTTTAGGAGAGATCAAGTGTGGTTTACACAATTAAATAAGGAACGTGCAACAGATTTGTATTCTCTTGTTGAAATTAAAAATGTACGTAAGTCTGAAAATTTGGAAAAGGGATATATTTCAGGAAAATATGGTGCGATACCTATGCTTAATAAAAAATTCTTTCATGAATTGGAAGAAAATATTTTAGGGTAGGGGGTACTGTATGGAGGAAAGAAATCTTGAATTAGCGGCAAGAAATGAAGAGACTAGAGATAAATTTCATACGGAAGTTATTAGATTTGAGTTAGATCAAATACTGCAACATTTTGTAGAGACTATACAAGCTATAAATGCACAATTTGGTGTGGCGGATGAATTGTTTGAATCTGGAAAAGTTATTGAAGGGGAAAATATTTGGCGCGCACAGATTATATTTCTGGCAAGTGCTCTTGACTTTTATATGCATGAATTGACAAAATATGGTTTATGCGAAATTTATGATGAAAATTGGGAGCGTACAGATAAGTATGAGAATCTTCAAGTAAATATGAAAGTGATAGAGGTGGCATTAAAATCTGGTGAGGATATAGATTGGTTCCTTGAATATATAAACAGTTATTATCGTGCAATTACAATGGTTTCATATGAGTCTGTGAAAGATCAACTTAAGTTATTGGGAATCAATTTAGCGCTTGTTGCAGATAGAGCTTTCTACCAAAGAGGAGGAACAGAAAAGACAAAAGATAAATTGAAAAGACGTCTGAATGAGTTATTTGATAGGAGAAATATTATTGCACATCAGTCGGATAGAGCCCATACGGATGCACAAGTCAATATTATTACAAAAGAGATTGTACAAGATTTTATATGTGATATTGAAAAAATAGTGAGGTCAATAGATGCAGAAGCAAGAAATAAATAATACTATATATTGACATTTAAAAGAGTAATCAAGACAATATATAGTCTGAAATTGGTAGGTGGAGATAACGATAGAGACTTGGTGGAAATGGTATTACCTAAAACGGAGAAACCATTTCCACACTTGAATCTAACAAAACAGCGCAAACATTTTGAAGATGCTGGATTTGAAATCGTTCGGGCAGAAGAAGCATATCGCCCAATAAAATTCTATGATGTAGGAGCATTTGTTTGGTTTGCCCATATCATAGAATGGGAGTTTCCCAATTTCTCTGTAGATAAGTGTTTTGAGCAACTATTAAAAATGCAAGAGATGATTGATAACGATGGTAGAATTGCCAGTATCCTTTCTGAAAATTATATGGACAGCAACAAACATACAGCGTGACAGACCGCCATAATAAACGGACCGATGGTACGCATTTTGCTTTTTATAATAATGCCGATGATACAGTCAACTATCTGTACTATTAGCATTGCCGCTGTGATAACAATTAAAATGGTGGGTACATTTATACATATAGGAATGAGAGCAATACACATTAAAGCAAGGCTTCTGGCAAACATATACAGAGCATTTATCTGGCTATTTTCCTTTTCTGTTATGACCGCCTTTATTGAGAAGCAAACGCCCAGAGCGGCGCTGATTAGAGTTGTGTATGCACTTATATAGTATATCATATCTGCTCTCCTGTTCTTAGATAATATATCACAAATCATTTTTTATCCCCCTATATTGTAGCATACCTATGGAGACAGCATCAATGGTTGTTTTTTGTTATTTTAATATTTACAGATAATAATCTTTAGTTCTTTAATTTAATAGATAGATGAAAAAATTTAAGTAGCCTGCAAAGGTTACCCATAGTAGATATGGGAGCATCAGATACCCCGCTGGTTTTGATATTTGGTGGAACAGATGTGCTGCTTTGAGAATCAGTAGCCATAACGGCACAAGCCAGATAAATGCAAATAGGTATAGATCCAGATTGAAAAAGATAATCGACCAGAAAAAGTTAAATGCAAGCTGAATGCCATATACAGTTAGAGCAGTATCGTTTGGCTTTCCAGATGTAAGCACTAGATACGATGCAATTCCCATAAGGATATATAGTATCGTCCAGACTACTGGGAACAGCCATCCTGGCGGAGCTAAAAACGGTTTATTAATTGATTCGAAGGCTTCTATATTATTTCGTGTCAGAAACGCAGATAAGCTGCCGACTGCAAGCGGTATGGCAAGACAGGTAATCAAATTTTTCCATTGAATTTTCAAAAAATCACCCCCTATTACCATTATGATTTGAAGTGTCGTTTTATTCTAGTTTATCTGTATTGGAAAAATAGAAATAATAAGTTTTTATTATTAGTACATGAGTATATTTTTGTATTTCAAAAGTAAGAGACATTTACACTGAGTGAAAGTTCCAGTTGTCATTTGGTTTGTTTCAAATTATAATGATATGAGTGATATGTTTACACAATAACTTAATGATATGATACCAGGGTCAAAAGGTCTAAAATCCGATGCAAGCTTGCTTGCAAGAGGATTTTTGAACTTGGGACCCGCCAAAAACAGGAATAAGTAGCCATTTTTCGGAGAAAAATGAGCGGATTAGGAATGTTTTTGAGGCGCTGGGCGCCAGTGACGCCCGTTTAGCGCCGACTGGAGCGGAACGTAGATGCGAGAGCACATTGTGCGGAGCAATTCGGTATCATAGGGGGCAAAAGACCTTTTGCCCC
>JAUUSJ010000095.1 GCA_030841965.1 Blautia sp. | reverse complement strand
CGATTTTTCGACATACGCTGATTTTTGCCGCCTCCCGCAAACTCGCGCCTACGGCGCTCAAACAGTGCTCCAGCGGCAAAGCTAAGTATATCGAAAAATCGCTCCATTCTCTATCGTTTTTAAGCTGCCTTCCACATTCGAGCTGTATATTGGCTACTCATCATCATAACATAAAATTTTCTAATACTCCAACATCTAAAACAATCGACATCAAAAACTATTTCCACTATAACATATAGGACAAAAATCCTCATAATATTTTGCCAGTACACAGCGAAGAGAGTCCGTTGATATGTCCTCGAAAAACGATAGAGAGTGGAGCGGTTTTTCGATATACTTAGCTTTGCCGCTGGAGCACTGTCTGAGCAGCGTAGCTGCGAGTTTGCGGGAAGCGGCATATATCAGCGTATGTCGAAAAACCGTGGGAACGAACGTGTTTTTCGAGGACATATCGACGGACTCTCTTTGCGTCTCCCTCCAGCACAACACTACAATTCTACTTCTTCTTCCAGTACATATCGCTCCAACAACTCCCAGATTTCCTCTCTCCCTTGCTTTGTTATCGCAGAATAAGGAATAATCGGTGTATTTTCAACAACATTCAAGCCCTGTCTCAGCATTTTTATATGCTTTTGAACCTGGCTTTTCTTGATTTTATCTAATTTAGTCGCGATAATCGTCGGATAGAAACCATGATTTACAATCCAGTCATACATAAGCTTATCGTTCGCAGATGGCTCATGTCGGATATCGACAAGCAAAAAGACGAGTCTAAGCTGCTTAGATTGATGAAGATAATCTTCAATTAGTTTTCCCCATTTTTCGCTAATATTCTTCGAGACCTTGGCATATCCATACCCTGGCAAGTCCACAAAATAAATTTCATCGTTGATATTATAATAATTGATTGTCTGTGTTTTCCCCGGCTGTGCGGATGTTCTTGCGTAGGATTTTCGATTCATCAATCCATTGATAAGAGAGGATTTTCCCACGTTGGATTTCCCAGCAAATGCAACTTCCGGCAGTTTGTTTTCTGGGAGCTTGCTTGTTATTCCACAGACAGTTTCTAAGTTTACTGTTTTTATTGTATGCATACAAAAGCCCTCTTTATTACTTCCTCCATTGTTCTCACATAGGTAATTGTAATTCCTTCTTTTATTTCGTTATCTAAATCTTCAATATTTCTCTTATTTTGAGCTGGCACAAGTACTTCTTTTACTCCCGCCATCTTTGCCGCTAATACTTTTTCACGGAGTCCCCCGATTGGAAGCACTTTTCCTCTTAGAGTGATTTCCCCTGTCATAGCGATATCTCCTCTGATTGGTTTTTGCAGGATGGCGGAGAGCATAGCGGTCGCCATCGTGATGCCAGCGGACGGTCCGTCCTTTGGTACCGCTCCCTCCGGGATATGGATATGAATATCGTGCTTTTCAAAAAACTCAGGCAAGATTCCGTATTTTCCTCCGATGGAACGAATATAGCTAATTCCTGCGTGAGCGGATTCTTTCATGATATCTCCGAGTGAGCCAGTGAGCTCAAAATTGCCCTTACCCGGCATTGTATTGACCTCGATACTTAAGATTGCGCCGCCGACGCTCGTCCACGCTAATCCTTTTACAATTCCGATTTCATCGGATAGGTCTGTGGAATCTTCTCCATATGGCTCTAGACCTAAGATTTCTTTTATCGCAGTTTTATCGATAATAAGCTCTTCTTCTTGTTTGGTCTCAAAAATCTTTCTGGCGAGCTTTCGGCATACTTCTCCGATTTTTCTCTCAAGGTTTCTAACACCTGCCTCTCTCGTATAATTTCTAATAATTTCGTAGATGGCATCGTCTGTGAATATAATATTCTCCTTGGAGATTCCATTTTTTTCCTTTTGCTTTTCAATTAAATATTGAACTGCGATATGGTATTTCTCCGTTTCCGTATAGCTGCTCACCTCTATTAATTCCATACGGTCTAGGAGTGGTCTCGGAATTGTCGCCGCATCGTTCGCTGTCGCAATAAATAATACTTCGCTTAAATCAATCGGAAGCTCAGCATAATGGTCTCGAAAAGCGACGTTTTGTTCTCCGTCTAGCACTTCCAACATGGCGGAAGCTGGGTCTCCCTTATAGTCGCTGCTCATTTTATCTATCTCGTCCAATAAAATTAATGGATTTTTTACGTTTACCTGTCTGATTGCCTCCACAATTCTCCCCGGCATAGCTCCGATATAGGTTCTTCGATGACCGCGAATCTCTGCCTCATCTTTCATTCCTCCGAGGGAAATTCTGGCATACTTTTTATTCAGGGCTTTGGCGACAGACTGAGCGATTGAGGTTTTTCCAGTGCCCGGAGGTCCTACCAGACATAGAATTGGGGCATCTGCTTTTTTCGTCATACTGCGAACGACTAAATACTCGATAATTCTCTCTTTTACTTTTTTCAGACCATAATGTTCTTCTTCCAGAATCTGGATTGCCTTTTTCATATCACGGTTATCTCTGGATGCTTTATTCCACGGCATTTCTAAGACAAACTCAATATATTCTCGGATGACACTGCTCTCACCAGTTGTATTTGGTGTGCTCTGAAATCGTTTGATTTCCTTGTCGAGCTTATCATGCACTTCTTTTGGAGCTTTTAATTTGCTTGCACGGGCTCTCATATCATCTGCCTCATCGGCAATATTTTCTTCTCCAAGCTCTGCTCGAATCACCTTTACCTGCTCTCTCAAAATATAGTCTCGTTGATTTTTATCGACCGCAGTTTTTACCTTCTGCTGGATTTCTCTTCGGATTTTGAAAATTTCAATATCCTGGTTCATAATAACGAGCAGTTTTTCACAGCGGGAAAAAACATCCAATTCTTCTAATATCTCTTGTTTTTCTTCTATTTTAAAAGGCAGATTTGATGCGATTTTGTCGATTAATATTTTCAGCTCTTTTGTCGACATCATATCATTATATAGTTCCTCGCTCATATGCAAATTATCCTTTACATATGTCTCGAGTGTATCCTTTACCGTATCCATCAAGGCATCCTGCTCTAGAGAATTGACGATATCCGTCTCCTCAAGAGGAAAAACTTCTCCCCGAAAAGACGGCTCCGCCTCATATATTTCCTGCAAAGAGCCACGGCTTTTTCCCTCTGCCAGGACACGGATAAGTCCCTTTGGCAGTTTTACAATCTGTTTAATCACTGCGATTGTACCGATCTGCTGTAAATCTTCCTCGCCCGGATGTTCTATCTCTCCGTCTTTTTGAGATACCAAGAAAATTTCCTGGTTATTACTCATAGCCTCCTCCAGGGCAATGATTGATTTTTTCCTTGAGACATCAAAATATATTACGGTATAAGGAAATACGGTTTTTCCTCGTAATGCCAGCACTGGCATTGTCCTTGTATGGTCCATTTTATTTCCTCTCACTTTCTATCTGGAATACTTTATGCTCCCTCAGCCAAAGGTAGATATGAGGGTATACATAAATGGCTTACCCAAATAATTGGGTAAGCCTTCTATTATCTTTTTATGCAATTTCATTGCCATTTTTCTTTGGAATTCGCTTAGACATTGATTTCTTTGCCTTTGGCTTATCCGTAAATGTAACGAGCGGATTCGCATCTTCATCGACTACTTCTTTTGTAATCGTACAGCTCTCTATATTCTCACTGGAAGGAATCTCATACATCAAATCCATCACAATAGATTCCATGATAGAGCGAAGTCCTCTGGCGCCGGTATTTCTCGCAATTGCTTTCTTTGCGATACTAACTAATGCATCTGGCTCAAATTCCAGACGAACACCGTCAAGCTCAAATAGCTTCTTATACTGCTTTACAATTGCACTTTTTGGCTCTGTCAGTATTCTAACTAACGCTTCCTCATCCAATAAATCTAGCGATACGGTCACTGGAACACGACCGATAAACTCTGGGATTAATCCAAACTTCACGAAATCCTGTGGTAAAGCCTGTCTTAATACTTCCCCGACATCCTTTTTACTCTTTTCATTTACCTCGGCATTAAATCCAATTGCCTTCTTACCTGTTCTACTCTCTATAATCTTCTCTAGTCCGTCGAAAGCTCCACCGCAAATAAATAAAATATTCGTCGTGTCAATCTGAATAAATTCCTGATGCGGATGTTTTCTTCCGCCCTGTGGTGGCACGGAGGCAATCGTTCCCTCTAAAATCTTTAGGAGAGCCTGCTGTACGCCCTCACCAGAAACATCTCTTGTGATAGATGTATTCTCAGACTTTCTCGTTATCTTATCTATCTCATCAATATAGATAATTCCATGCTCCGCACGCTCAATATTATAATCTGCTGCCTGAATAATCTTCAGCAAAATATTCTCGACGTCCTCACCCACGTATCCAGCTTCTGTGAGTGCTGTGGCATCCGCAATCGCAAATGGCACATTAAGCACTCTCGCCAACGTCTGGGCAAGTAATGTCTTACCGGAGCCAGTCGGACCTAGCATTAAAATATTGCTCTTTTGTAATTCTACATCATAATCTGTATCTGCCATAATTCTCTTATAATGATTATAAACAGCGACAGACAGTACTTTTTTTGCCTCTTCCTGTCCGATTACATACTGGTCTAGAAATTCTTTAATCTCCTTTGGTTTTAGAAGATTAATTCCCTGACTATCTTCCTCCTCGTATTCGTCGAACTCATCCTCGAGCATCTCCACGCAGACGCCGATACATTCATCGCAAATACAAACATCTTTCGGACCAGAAAACAATTTTCTAACCTGATCTTGTGTTCGATTACAGAAAGAACATCTCATCTGTTTTCTATCATCAGAACGACCTGCCATTGATTCACCTCTTTCATCTTTCTATCTCTTTACAAATATTTGGTCAATAATACCATATTCTTTGGCTTCCTCGGAAGTCATATAATTATCTCTCTCTGTATCTCTCTCGATAATCTCCAATGGTTTTCCTGTGTTGTCTGCTAAAATTTCATTTAACTTTCTGCGGATGCGCAAGATATTATCAGCTACAATCTTAATATCACTCGCCTGTCCCTGTGCACCGCCAGAAGGCTGGTGAATCATAATCTCTGAATTTGGTAGAGCATATCTTTTTCCCTTTGCTCCACCAGCAAGTAAAAAGGCACCCATACTTGCAGCAAGACCAACACAGATTGTCGATACATCGCATTTAATATAGTTCATTGTATCGTAGATTGCCATACCAGCCGTCACAGAACCGCCTGGGCTATTAATATATAAGCTGATATCTTTTCCTGGGTCCTCTGACTCTAAGTATAATAACTGGGCAACAATCAAGCTTGCAGTCACGTCATTTACCTCTTCCCCGAGGAAGATAATTCTATCCTTTAATAATCTGGAATAGATATCATAACTGCGCTCTCCTCTGCTCGTCTGTTCTAAGACATAAGGTACTAAACTCATACTAATTCCTCCATCTAAGTTTTGTTCATCACAAAACTAATTATATGAGACAAAAAAGGCATCTCTGCCTTTTTTGTCTGCTATTATTAAACTTCTTTTGCCTGCTCAGCGACGAAGTCAATTGCTTTTTGGACAGCAATATCCCTCTTCATGGACTCTTCCTGAGTTCCAGCTAAGATTTCTTTAATCTTCTCTACTTCCATCTGGTATGTAGAAGCCATCTTCTCATACTCAGCGTTTAACTCTTCCTCAGATACTTCGATATTCTCAGCGTCAACAATCGCCTCTAATACAAGTCTTGTCTGGATTGTCTTTAATGCCTGTGGCTTTAAGTCCTCCATAAACTTCTCTCTTGTCATTCCTGTAAACTGGAAGTACTGCTCAAGCTGTAATCCCTGATAGCTAAGTCTCTGAGCAAAATCATCTGCCAACTGCTGTTGCTGTGTCTCAATCATAGCCTCTGGGATATCCATCTGTGCATTCTCAACTATCTTATCAAGAATTGCATTCTCTTTATCTGTCTTAGCAGCCTGCTCTTTTTGCTCTGTTAATTTCTTCTTAATATCTTCCTTATACTCATCTAATGTATCAAACTCAGATACATCCTGTGCGAAATCATCATCAAGAACTGGAAGCTCTTTTGTCTTAATTCCGTTAATCTTTACCTCAAATAAAGCTGGCTTTCCAGCTAAATCTGGTGCATGGTACTCCTCTGGGAAAGTCACATTGACATCTACCTCATCACCGATATTCTTGCCAATTAACTGCTCCTCAAATGTATCGATAAATGTATGAGAACCGATTACAAGGTTCTGGTCTTTTGCTGTGCCGCCTTCAAAAGCAACACCGTCAACGGAGCCAGCATAATCAATATTTACGATATCTCCATCTTCTACTGGACGGTCCTCTACTGTGATTTCTCTGGAGTTTTGTTCTTGAGCGTTTACTAATTCTTTGGCAACTTCCTCGTCTGTCACTTCAATCTCTTTCTTCTCTACTTCGATTCCCTTGTACTCACCGAGAGTCACCTCTGGTTTTAGAGCTACCTCTGCTGTGAAGATGAAGTCTTTTCCTTTCTCCATCTGAACTGCCTCGATTGTTGGGGAAGATGTAATCTCAAGTTTGCTCTCCACTGCTGCTTCCTGGTAAGCATTTGGGATAACTGCATTCGCTGCATCCTCATAGAACATCTCTGGTCCGTATGTCTTCTCTAAGTAAGCCATAGGTACTTTTCCTTTACGGAATCCTGGAACATTGATTTTACCTTTCTGTTTATTATATGATTGCTTCATTGCTGCAATAAAATCAGCAGCATCTACTGCAATTGTAAGCTTCGCCATATTATGCTCTAATTTTTCTACGTTCTGTAAACTCATTGTTTATTTCCTCCTTAAATTTGCCTGGCTATTCTTATATTTTCTCACATATCTCCAGCCTAAACATTATTCAATTATAGCATGAGTATTTTTCTATGTCTATAGTCAATTGCGAAATTTTTTTAACTAACGGATTAATTCTTTGATACCGACAACCCCTCTGGACAATCCTGTCAATCCTGTTCTGACAATCTCAATCACATCAAAATCACTAAGAAGCTCTATAAAGGCATCTATTTTATTTAAATTTCCTGTAAGCTCAATCATAATCGAATCCTTCGCCACGTCTACAATCTTGGCGCGAAATACATCTGCCATCGCGATGATTTCTTGTTTTTCTTTTTTATTTACTCGAATTTTGGCCAAAAGAAGCTCTCGGCAGACAGAATCATCTCCATCTAGTACAATCACTTTCTCGACATCTTCTAATTTTAGAATCTGCTGACGAATCTGCTCTAAAATATTGTCATCTCCTCTTGCCACTACTGTAATCCTTGTGTACTGAGGGTCTTCTGTCACACCTGCGTTGATTGTGTCAATATTATATCCCCTTCTCGCAAAGAGTCCCGCAATTCTGCTTAACACTCCCGCTGTATCTTTTACTAAAAGAGAAAATACTACTTTTTTCATGATTTTTATCCTTTCTTTCCTTATATATTCTAATAAGTAGAACTTCCTTCTAATTTCTCCGGTGCCTCGTACTGTAGAAAATCATCCGCACCTTGATTAAAGTATTCTACCGTATCAGGAGCCTCGCCTGTCTCAAACATAAAATACTGAAGTGCTTTTTTATTCGCCTCATAATCTGGGAACATAACCCACATATTTCCCTTTTCTTCCACTCTGCCATCGTCATAAGTTCTCTCGAGAGGAATTCTATGTTGCTCAATTGTCACCTGACCCATAGAAATCACAGAGGTCATCAAGCTTCGAATATGCTCCTCGTCCAAATCCGTTGTCACATACTCAAGGGCACTAAATACGGTATTCGAGATTGTGACGACATCCTTTTGCATAAGCTGGTCATAGAGTGACATCAATACCTTTCTCTGTCTATCTGTCCTTCCAAAATCACCTGTAATATCTTGACGGATTCGTACATAGGCGAGTGCCTGATATCCTGTCAACGTCTGTTTTCCCGCCTTCACTTCCTGAACACCATGAGTAGAGTTTTGGTAAGCCGTCTGTATATACTTTGCTTCTGACTCTGTCAAGGTCAACTCAACACCACCCATAGAATCTACAATTTTCCGAAACGCCTTTAAATCCACGACTACATATCCGTCCAGCTTCACTCCAAAGGTATTCGCTATCGTCTCATATGTAAGCTGTGGCCCGCCAATGGCGTAGGCGGCATTAAACTTATCCATTCCATGTCCTGGAATATCAATATACATATCTCTCATAAGAGAAGTCAGTTTTATCTTCCCCTGATTCAAATCAAGCGTCGCTATCATCGTCGAATCGGAGCGTCCCGAGCCTTCTTCCTTCGCTCTCTTATCTGCTCCTATCAGCAAGATATTAATAATATCCTTTTGATATAATAGCTCAGCCGAAACGTTTGCATCCTGTAAACTTCCATCTTTGACATAATTAATTTGTCCTGTCCCCACCTCATAGAGTGCCAGCGCCCCACCAACTGCAGCAGAGGCGACAAATAAACATAAAATAACGAGTCGAAAGGCAATCTTCTTGGTAGTAATAAGAGCCCTCTTCCATTTTGGCATTGATGGATTCGCTTTCTCCTTTTTCGCTTTCTTTTTTGTTTTTTTCTCATCTACGGTATTTTTCTTCTCTTCTTTTGCCATGTAGACACCCTTTCCAAATATAAAATAGATAATAACTGTATCATTTTATCATATAGAGCTTCCAAACAGATATCATGCTATATTCATCTACTTTCTCGTTTGAAAACCTAACATCATATATAATTTATAACAAAACATTGAATTATGCAATATTTTTTCAAAAACTTCTCAGAATTACCTTATTTATTCCTCATCCCAATAATGTGGATTCATCGAAAGCCATCTCACAACTTTAAGCGGCAGCCTATCATATCTCTTTCCAAGCCTATAACCGATATATTTACAGCCACTTGTATAAACAACATATGGAATCAGATAGACCTTTCCAGACGAAACTAGATATTTCACCGTCTCTTTCACAAGGCGGATTCCCTCTGACTCCGACTTTACTTTGAGAAATAATCCCCCGTACTGCACCTGTGAGACTGCCAAGTCAAAATTCCTTCTAAGCTGCTGCATTCCTGTATAATGATGCCAATGCCATACTTTTGCGTCGGCATTATAAAAGATAGAATACCCCTCCAAGATAAGCTTGGACGCAAAAATCATATCCTCATTAAAAATCGTCTTAACTGGAAATCCATCCAATTGCTCATATACGCTTCTTCGATAAGCAGCGCATACATTGGAACAAAAAAACGTCTTAATTCCAAGCCGCTCCAAATCATCTCTTGATTTTAGCTGACTCTGACTTGGATAATTAAATGTTCTCGTAAACGCCTCCAAAAAATCCTGCTTCTTATCTGCCATCTGTCTTCCATAGACCGCCGCAATCTTCTCGTTATCGAAAGGCTTTATCATCTCTTCGACTAAATTTTCATTTGCAGGAATGGCATCTTGTGTCATAAAGAAAAGAATATCCGCCAAAGACTTTTTAGCCGCCATATTTCTCGTACCGCCATGGTCAAATTCTGATTTTTTTATATGAGTGACCGATGCATTTGGCATCGTTAAAAGGAGATTTTTTACCTCTTCTGGAAAAAACTCCTCCTCCGTATTTATCAAAAAAATATGCTCTGGCTTTTTCGTCTGCTTTTTTAATGCGATTAAATTCTTTTTTAACTTTTCATCTGGCTTATAAACTGGAATAATAATATCAACAGTCATATCCTCCTCCTCTTTTTCACTCTCTATTTATCTTGTTCGATTCATTAATCTATCTGCTAATTTTACAGCTTCTTGGGCATCCTTCGAGTAACCGTCCGCCCCGATTTCTTCTGCAAAACTCGGTGTCGTCACCGCCCCTCCAATCATAATCTTTGCGTCAAGACCAGTCTCATCTCGAAGCTCCACAACTTCTTTCATTCGCATCATCGTCGTAGTCATCAAAGCCGAGAGCACAATAATCGAGGCATTTTCCCTTCTTGCCACCTCTATGATAACTTCCGCCTTTACATCCTTTCCAAGGTCAATCACATCATACCCATAATTTTTGAGCATTAACGCAACTAAGTTTTTGCCGATATCGTGGATATCTCCCTCCACTGTGGCAATCACAACCGTTATCTTTTCCGAATGCTCTCCATCTACTTGCATCAATGGTTCGAGGTACTCGATTGCCTTCTTCATCGTCTCTGCACTTGAGATAAGCTGTGGGAGGAAATAAATCTTTTTATCAAATCGCTCACCGACCTCCTGAATCGCCGCGATAAGCATATCCATAATACCCGAAGGCTCTCTTCCTTGCTCTAGCTCTTTTTTTACTTCTTTTATAATTTCTGCTCTTTTTCCATTGAGAACCGCCTTAAATACATCACTAAATTCTTCTTTTTTCTCCTCTTGCTCCCCCTCTGCTTTTTTTTCTTCTCCGACTTGCAAAGCAGCTATCGGCTTAGCCGCCACTTTCTCCTCCCTCACATTTTGAATATATGCCAAGTCTGCCTCTGACTTATCTAAGAGCAAATCCGCAGCCAAAGTTATATTATGCAGTAAATCACTAGATGGATTGGCAATCGCCATCGTAAGACCATTTTGCACAGCCATCACTCCAAACGCCGCATTGACATATTTTCTCTGTGGAAGTCCAAAAGAAATATTAGAAAGGCCGACTACCGTCGGAATTTGAAGCTCCTTCGTACAGTGATTTATCGTCTCTAGAGTCTCAATGGCAGCTCGCTTATTCGCTCCCACCGTCTGCACAAGACCATCAATAATCAAATCGTCTCTGGAAATTCCAAGCTCTGTCGCTTTTTCTATCAGCGTGTGAATCATTTCCTCTTTTTCTTCCTTGCTCTTAGGCAATCCCTCACTCGATAGAGGAAGCAAAATAACCATCGCTCCGTATTTCTTTACAAGAGGAAGTGCTTTTTCTATCTTTTCCGTCTCCAAAGATACAGAATTAATTAATGCTCTACCTGGATAGTGAAATAGCGCTGCCTCCATAATATCGACATAGCTCGTATCAATACAAAGAGGAAGAGAGGTCGTTAATCCCACCTCATCGATGGCTCTAAGCATCATTTCCTTCTCGTCAATTCCATTTGTTCCCATATTAATATCCAAAATATGGGCTCCAAGCATCTCCTGTTCCTCAGCCATCGTCTTTACAAGCTCTAAACTTCCCTCTCTAAGCTCTTGCTGAAGCTTTTTCTTGCCAGTTGGGTTAATTCTCTCCCCGATTGTGAGAAACTTTTCCCCAAGTACAATTTCTTGTACATTTCTCTCAGAGGCCAGAACCGATTTATACTTTGGATTAGGCTGTTTTACTTCCAAACTCTTCGCCGCCTCGACTAATTTCTTCATATGCGCCGGCGTCGTTCCGCAGCAACCACCGAGAAAGCTTGCTCCCGCCTCCACTAAATCTTTCGCATAGGAGGAAAACTGCTCTGGCGTCATCTCGTACACTGTTTTTCCATCTTTCAAAACTGGAAGACCAGCGTTCGGCTTTGCGAGAATCGGTATTTTGGCATAAAGTCTCATCTGCTTTACAATCTCTATCATTTCTTTTGGACCAGTGGAACAATTCACTCCGATTACGTCCACGCCCAAACTCTGCAAAACGGTCACTGCGGCCGCTGGAGAAGTTCCATATAAAGTTCTCCCATCCTCCTCAAAACTCATACTCGCCATAATCGGCAAATCACAAATCTCTTGAATGGCGAGCACGGCTGCCCTTGTCTCTGCGAGACTCATCATCGTCTCAATGACAAATAAATCAACTCCCGCCTCGAAAAGAGACCTCGCCTGCTCTTTATAAATTTCTACTAACGACTCAAGCGTCATACTTCCGATTGGAGCAAGACTCTCCCCCGTCATCGTCATATCTCCCGCCACGAGACAGTCCTCTCCAACCGCCTCTTTTGAAATCTCTACAAGTGTTTTATTTATCTCATCTAATCTATCTTCCAATCCGTACTCCGCCAGCTTCACTCGGTTTCCCGAGAAAGTAGGAGCGTACACGATATTCGTCCCCGCCTTCTTAAAATCTCTCTGCAGTTTGATTAAAATCTCTCTATGTTCTATAATCCAAAGCTCAGGGCATACTCCTGTCGGCATCCCAGCCTTTTGCAGATTACTTCCCGTTGCACCGTCCAAAAAGACAGGATATTTTTCCACCATATTTCTTAATTCTTCTCTCGTCATCTTCTCTAATCCTTTCAGCCTATTACTATTTTTCAAGTCTTTCTCTCTCTATTTTTCTTATATATCCGATAATTTCTTGAATAATATCCACCCTGTAAAATGGGGTCATAAAATAAAATCCATCTGCCACATCATATAGCTTCTCGACAATATCACAAGAAATTTTCACTGCCGTCTTAGTTGCCTCCTCCCTCGTCATATCAGGTCGATAGGCATGTACAATCTCATCTGGCACTACAATCCCCGGCATCTCATTTTTAATAAAAGTGGCATTGCGATAGCTCACTAACGGCATAATTCCACATAAAATCTTGGTATCTAACTGTCTTTTTATCTCTCTCATCTTCTCGATATCTTCATCGGAATAAACTGGCTGAGTTAAGAAATAACTCGCACCCGCATCTATTTTCTTTTGCATTCTCTTTATAATAAACTCAAGCTTTCCATTATTCTGGTTAAGCGCACCGCCGTAGAAAATCGGTTCCTCATAAAAAAGCTCCTCATTCATCTGCTTTATATACTCCATAAATTGAATAGAGTTAAAATCAAATACCTTTTTTGTGATATCTCTCTGACTTCTGTCAATCGGGTCTCCTGTCACAATCAATAAATTCCGAATCTCACTTAAGTATCCACCCAAAATGATAGAACGCATACTAATCCGATTCCTATCTCGACAGGCGATATGTGGCATCGTCATCATACCCGTCTCTCGCATAATCTTTGCGCTACATAAAAGAGAATCTGCCCTCGACCTGGCAAGCGGAGAATCCGCCACCGTGACAATATCTACATTCTTTGCCTTCATCTGGTAGCATCCCTCCATCAGCTTGCGGTCATCCGCTGTAAACGGCGGGTCAAGCTCCACTGCGATTACCTTCTCGCCGGCCATCAACTTCTCCATAAACTTAGGGAGAATTTTTTGCTTTGGAATCTTCTCTCCCTCATCTACCTCTATCTGTTTCTTTTTAGGAGGCATTCCATCAAAACGCCTGGAAATTTCTCTAATATAGGCCGGCGTCGTCCCGCAACATCCCCCTATCATATTCGCTCCAAGCTCGACAATCGTCTCCATTTCCTTTCCATAATAGGAGACACTATCCGAATAAATGATTTTCCCACGGACGGTATGGGGGTATCCGCAGTTTGGCATCGCTGAAATCAATTTTTCACTATAAAACTTTTCTTTTTTTAGAAATTTTTGTAAATGTCTAATTCCCACTCCACAATTAAATCCATACATATCAATACAAGCAGCCTTATCTGCCTCCCTCATAATCCTTTGCACACTCAATCCCATCTGTGTATATCCCGTTGGATTTAATGCAAACTGGGCAATCACAAAGCTCTTTTCGCTCTTTTCTTTGATATAATTGGCTATTTTCTCTACAATAGCTACCTCTGGAAATGTCTCTAAGACAAAAACTTCCGCCTTGCAATCGATAAATATATCCACCATATCCTTATAAAGAGAAAAAATATCTTCCTCCTCCTCGCCAAGCGGAATCGGTCCAATATCCGCTGCGATAAATATATCATCCTCGATTCCATTTTCTCGCATTTCCAAAACAGCCCTCTTTGCCAACTGATAAGCTGCTCTTATACTTTCCTCCTGATATCTTCTAGGGTCCATAAATAATAAATCCATCTGCTCTATCATTTTTAAATTGGCGGCAAAGGTATTGGTGCGAATCAACCTCGCTCCACTCTCAATATATTTCTTATGAATATCCAAAATTGCCTGTGGATTTGTCAAATTTGCTTCCTCCACGAGAAAGTTTTGCTTTCCATAGAGAGAATCGTAGTAAGTCCCCATAGCTCCATCGGCAATTAAAATTTTTTCCTGTAGGCTCTGTCTAATATCCATTTTATCTCCTCTTTATCGTCTTATTTTCCATCTCTTTTTGTAAAAATCATTACCATAGCAATAAATCTTACATGAAAAAGCCGCTGTAATAGATATTTCTCTATTTACAGCGGTCTTTATCCTTTAAAGAACCGTCATTTTTCCTTCATAGTATAGTTTTAGCTTTCCCTTCATATTGGCGGCCAGAGCGATTTTCCTCATACAGCGCATCTGCCCTCTCGCTGTATCGCATCCATACTTATCAATAATATCGATACATTTTGTCATAAACGTATAAAGAGGCTCATCTGTATACTGAAAAGATTCTATAATCTGATTAATACTCTCTTGATTCGTCGCTGTAAAATGAAGCAATGTCACCTGCAAAGCAGCCAATACTGTGTAGAGAGAGCGCATTTGATTGACAGCGTCCCCCTTCAAAAACATAAATAAATCTGTCATTCGCATCGTATTGACATCCTCACGGTACATATGATACTCCCTTAGACGCTTTTCTAGGTTAATATCAAGCACAACCGCATGTATCATGGAGGCTATATTCATCTGCTCATAATCCTCTGCGGAGACAGGAAAGAGCATCGGTGCCCCCTCGTCCATCTGGTCGCAATAAATCATATTTCGGATTAAAGCATTCTCAAACAAATCATCCTCAAGAGCATTGTCTATCTTAATCTCATATCTTTCTTTTCCAGGATCAAACAGACAAGGCTTCATCATATCTTCCTCATTCTCGACGTCCAATTTTATAATCTCAACTGGATAAGATAGCTTCGTCTCAATCTCCTTATATATCTTTTCTACATCCTCACTTAAAGTCTTTCCTAATAATTGCATAACTTCTCACTTCCTAATTATATTTCTCTGCTTTCATGGTATTCAGCTTTTCCAGGATTTCCAAAATCTGCCTCATGGCATCCTCCACTTCGTCTAAACTTTTTTTCAGTTTAGACTGTACATACCAATCCGCCAATAAACTGTCAAAAAAGAAATCTGCAAAAGTGACAAATCCCTCTATCTCTATCTTTAATTGGTTTGGCACTTTTATGTATCGCAGTTTTCGCTGGAAGACAATCAATAATTCCTTGGCCTGTTTTATCGTCTGATTGGCTCCGTTTATTCTTTTTGAGTCATATTTTTTGCCAAAAACACCTCGGCTAATTCGCTCAAAAAATCCCTGCGCCTGAATCTCTTCTAGCTGCTGTTTGGCTTTTTTTAGACAATCTAGTACTTGAGTACCTGCCTCAATCGCCAACTCAAGCTGCTTTAAATCTTCTCTTGTATACTCATCAATCTCATTCTCTTCACATTTCCCATAAGTCATTCTAGGAATGCCTCCTTTTTTCTGTTACCACAAAGCTATTTTTCCCTATTGTAGCACAGTTTTTTGTGAAATGCTATCGGCAATTATGATTTTCTTTCATCCGTTTTTTAAAATATTTTGAAATGAGAAGGTTGAAATGGGAATAAACGCTAAGAGAGCAAGGAAAGATTTAGATTGTATAATTTTCTCTTTTTTTGGAATACTAAGGAAAAACAGAAAGGATGAACACTTATGGGAAATAAATTTTTACAGTATTTTTCTCTTACCATCGCCATCATCGGCGCTATTAACTGGGGACTAATCGGATTTTTTAATCTCAATCTCGTCTCCGCTCTCTTTGGAAGTATGAGCATGTTTTCTAGAATCATTTACGCACTAGTAGGACTCTGTGGACTTTATCTTATTACTTTTTATGGATTTATTAATCAGAATAGAAACTAAAAGATACAATAAAGGGATGTCGGAAAATAATTCTCCCACATCCCTGTTTCAATTTTGCCCCTTTTTAAATCAAAGAAATAAAAAAGACCGTTTACTTGGTTCGGAAGTAAACGGTCAACTGCGGATGACAGGAATTATTAGATTTGAGCTCAAGACGACATACACGGAAAAACCCTGCAAAA
>JAUUSJ010000094.1 GCA_030841965.1 Blautia sp. | reverse complement strand
ATATCGAAAAACCGCTCCACTCTCTATCGTTTTTTGAGGACATATCGACGGACTCGCTTCGCTGTGTATTGGCAAAACGCTATAAATTTTCTTTTTATTTATAAATGAAATTAGTTTATCACAAAACTATGCAATTTTTTTTCATTTTATATATAGTATATATAGTTCTCAAGGAAAATCTAATTTTTTTAGTTTGGAATATCTCCAACGCCGTTCAGAATTAATCTTGGTCTGTAAGGAAATTTTTCTATTGTTTCTTTTGTGGATACGCCGCTTAGGACTAAAACTGGGTCCATTCCAGACTCGATTCCAGCGACGATATCTGTATCCATGCGGTCGCCAATCATTGCCGTTTCTGACGAGTGTACCCCAAGCATTTGTAAACCTGTTCTCATCATAAGTGGGTTTGGTTTTCCGACAAAATATGCCTGTTTGCCTGTTGTCGCTTCAATCGGTGTCACTAGGGCTCTACATGCTGGGACGATGCCATCTTCCACAGGTCCTGTAATATCGGTGTTTGTCGCTATTAATTTGGCTCCTTTATTTACTAGATTCATGGCTCTTACGATATGTTCGTATCGATAGTCTTCTGTCTCGCCGACAACAACGTATTCTGGGTCGGTATCGTTGATTGTGATTCCTGCGTCATGTAATGCATTGAATAGTCCGTGGTCTCCGATGACATAGGCGCTGCATCCAGGAGATTGATTTTGTAAAAATTTCGCTGTCGCTAACGCACTCGTATAAAAATGTTCTTCGCTAATATTTAACCCCATACGCTCTAATTTTTTTTGAAGTTCTTTTGGGGAGCGATAGCTCGCATTTGTCAAAAAGAGAAATTGTTTTTCTTCTCTATAGAGCCAGTCTACAAATTCTTTTACGCCTGGGAGTAGACGATTTCCGTGATAGATAACGCCGTCCATATCACAGATAAATCCCTTTTTCTGTCTTAATTGTTCCATCATAACCTACTTTCTGTCGAAGTGTTTTATTTATTTTTATGATACCATATGGTGCAAAGTAATCTGGTATCAAAGGGGTCAAAAGGTCTTTTATCCCCAATATCTTTTTATTCGACTACAAATTTTTTATTTTCATTTTTCTTCCAATTTATCATATAGGATATGGTATAGTATTTGCTATCTCATAAAAATAAAATTCATGTAAAGTTTTTGAAAACTGAAAAAAGTTTTCTTAATTTCATTGTGTTTTGGCTTTGACTGATGGAAAAATACTTAGTGTTATTTTTTTTAGCAAAAAAGGATGGATAATTTTCTGATAATGTTTTTCGCAGAGTCTGTAAAAATTTTTCTTCTACTTTAGAAAATACCTGATATTTTTTCCAGATTAGATACGACAGCGTAAAATTTTATTCGGATTAATGAAAAGAGATTGGAAAGAGAATGACAATCACCAGAAGACATAATCTGATATTTTATCAGAGCATCGTGGAAGAATTCTATCCCATTAAATCCGAAAGTAAATTTACGCAACTAACCTATAATATAAGTTTGCAATATTTTCAAGAATATGATAATGTAAAAACAGAAGTAGGGATGCGCAAAACAACCGCCCTTATAGATGTTTTTATGAAAAAGTCGTCATCGGGCAGAATGGCGACTTACTTTTTTATGATTCGATATAATATTTCTATAAATTTACAGCACAATATAGCTATGGAAATGGGGAAAGGGGACTATTATGAACGAAAAAACAGAAATTATTTTTATGCAAATAAGATTAATTAGACTGGCATCAGAGGAATGGAATTTGCCAATTGATAAAATAGTTGAGATATTTAAGAAGATGAATGTATTCGACTATATTGAAAAAGGATATGGAATTTTCCACTGTGAGGGAGATGAAGCTGTTTTAGAAGATATTGAAGATTTTCTTGAGAGAAAGGGGCTAGATGTGTATGCAGGAATTAGTTAATGGACTTATCCTATATCATGGAAGCTATTGTGAAGTGAATAGTCCCCAGCTGGAAAAATGTGCAAGAAGAAAAGATTTTGGAAAAGGGTTTTATCTCACGACATCTAAGGAACAGGCAATCAGCTTTTTGAAAACAGCACTTGCTAAAGCAGAGGCTGGTGGGATTATAGAATCAGGACAGGAGTACGGTATTATATCAATGTTTGAAGTTCAATTGAAATATAAGTTGTCCAGTTTTATTTTTCAGGATGCTGATGCAGATTGGCTTCATTGTATAGCAGCTCACAGAAAGAGGAATTCTTTTATAGAAATAGAGAAGAAAATGGCAAAGTTTGATGTGATTGCTGGAAAGATTGCCGACGATGCAACGAATAGGACATTGGTAGCATATATATCTGGGACCTTTGGAAAAGTGGGGAGTAAAACTGCTGATGAATTTTGCATTAGTCGATTGTTGCCAGAAAGATTAAAAGACCAGTATTGTTTTAAGACAGAGAAGGCACTTGAGTACTTGAATTTTTTGGAAGGTGAGAAAATATGGTTGAAGAAGTAGTTTCAAAAGAACAGATGAATTTTACAATAGATACGTTGATTACTATGGTTGTGGAAGAGCTTGCAGAAGATTTAGGAAAAGATACAGAAGATGTGCTAGTTGATTTTTGCGTATCGAAGACAGGGAAGGCTCTTTATGATGAGTCTACAAAGCTTTGGTGGAATGGTCCCTCCTATATTGTAGATATGTATAAGGAAGAGCTTATCGCTGATAAATCTAGAAAGAATAGGATAGCGTGATAGTGAAAAATATTAGTTAATAAACTTATTGCAGTATGAAACTTACATTGAAACTAAAAGAATGATATAGAGTTTTGCCAGTACACAGCGAAGAGAGTCCATCGATATCTCCCTACATCCCTTTGCGTCTCTCCAGCTATAAATCAAAACACAGGTAAAAATGCATAAAAAAATAATAATTATTTGTGCATTTTTAGCCTTTACAAATAAAAGATGAAATGCTATTATTGATGCATCACTAGAAATCACATAGAAACAAAAGAGAAGAGAAAGAGATAGGAGAGGGGGATGATATGCCAGCTTTAAAGGAATTAGCTTATGAGAAATTAAAAGAGCAGGTTATTGAAGCCGAGCCAGGAACTATATTCAGCGTACGAAAGAGTGCGAGGGAGTTAGAATTTAGTTATACGCCAGTTCGCGAAGCACTCGTTAAGTTGCAGACGGAAGGTTTGTTGGAAGTCATTCCGAATGTAGGGTTTTCAGTGGTGCGGATGGACATGAAGTCTATTCAGAATATTTACCAGAGTAGAGAATGTGTAGAGCGATATGTATTGCCGCTCATCATCGATAAGATAAGTGAAGATGATATTATGATTTTGAAGGCATTTATTGCGAAACAGCGAAAAGCGATGGAGGATAAGGATTTCTCCAAGTACACAGAGGTAGATGCAGAATTTCATATTTATCTTATTGATTTATTACAGAATAAACAGCTGTCCGATTTTTACAAGAGTGTGCGAAGTCATTATCGTGTGGGCTCCATAAAGATGGTAAAGGAGCATAGTGTACTTCCAATTCAGGAACACGAAAGGTTTATCCAACTTGTGGAAGAGAAAAAGTATGAAGAGGCATTGCAGTGTATGTATGACCATACTACTGTGGCTGTAGAAAGAATGAAAGAAGGATATGTTCAGATAGGAGTCTAATCTCCAAAATATGTCTGAACATATTTTAGAAGCATAGTGATGCATCACTATGCATCAATAAAAATCACACAAAAAGAAAGGAGACGAATTATGAATTTGCCTAAGAAAGTAACCCTCTGTGAGGTAGTTACAAGAGACGGATTCCAGACAGCACCAGAGATTTATCCAGTGGAAGAGAAAGTCAGAATTATTGAAGAAGTTGTGGATGCTGGATGTAAATGTATAGAGGTTGGAGCTTTTTCCACTTATGAGACGATGTATAAGATGAAGGATACGGACAAGGTATTTGAAAAGCTTCATAAAAAAGAAGGTGTAGAGTATAGAGGACTTGTCTATCTTCCAGATGATGTGAAAAGAGCAGCAGATTGTGGATGTCAAAAGATTAAGCTAAATGTATCTGCGAGTATGGAGCATAATAAAGCGGGGGCAGGGCGTTCTCCACTGGAGTCTATGAGAACTTTTGCAGAGTCAGGACAGATTGCGAGAGACAATCATATGGGATTTGCAGGCTCGATTTCCCTGCCATTTGCCTCACAGTGGGAAGGTGTAATTCCATTTGAATTTATTAAGGAGATTGTGAAAGCTTTTCAGGATGCAGGTGCAACACAGATTTCACTTTCTGATTCAGCAGGACTTGGAACGCCTAAGTTGGTGTATGAGCGCACGATGGCACTTAGAGAAGAGTTTCCAGATATGGACTGGATGCTTCATATGCATAATACAAGAGGTATGGGATTAGCTAATGTAGTAGCCGCCATGGAAGCTGGAATTGACAAGATTGACACATCACTTGCAGGTCTTGGAGGATGTCCTTATATCAAAGGTGCAACAGGCAATATTTCTACAGAGGATGTATTGTTTATGTTGGATTCCATGGGTGTGGAGACAGGCATGGATTTTGAAAAAATTATGGATGCTGGAGAGAAGATTATCCAGTTAGTAGGCGGAGTCGGAACTGACAGTTATCAGCAAAGAATCCGAATGCTCTCAAAACAATAATTAAGGCTAATAATGGTATAACCATTATTTCATAAAAGAAAACCAATAACCAAAATTAACAATTAAAATGAAAAAGAAAATAGGAGGAAAAAAAGATGGCAAACTGGAGTTTCCCAAATGTAGGCAAGATGGAGTCTGCGAACAAAATGTATTATCAGACAATGACAAAGAGAGATGTGGAGCAGAGATTGGAGAAGGATGATGTTATTATTATCCCTGTAGGTTCTACAGAAAACCATGGTAATTCAGGTCCAATTGGTGAGGATACCTTCATCGTTTCTCGTATCGCAGAGATGGTAGCAGAGAAGGTTGGATGTACAGTGGCAGAGCCAGTATGGTATGGTTCACATCCATTCCACCATATTGGACAACCATGTACGATTCCACTGCCAGACGAAGTATTTATCGCATATCTTCGTGCAATTATCACAGGATTTTGGAATACAGGATTCCGCAAAATGATTTTTATTAGTATGCATGGACAGGAGTATTCCCTTCCAGTTGCAATTCAGGAGTGGGGTAAAAAATATCAGGTTCCAGCAATGATTTATTTTGTAGACCTTCCACGTGTTATGGCACAGACATTGATGGATAAGGAGCATGGCGGTCCATTCAATAGACCATTCCAGCATGCATGTGAAGCAGAACAGAGTATCTCACTTGCATTATTCCCAGAGTACTGCGATATGGAACATGCAGAGGATACAGATGTACATGGAATTCTTCCAGCAGGACATGTAGACCGCGGCGGAGATATTTACGGTAATCCAATTCCAGGACATTGTGTAGTTGGAAATGCAGGTATTGAGTGTGTGACAGCACCTCAGGGAGTTCTCGGACATGCGACAGAGGCAGACCCTGAGAAAGCAACAGCATGTATTGAGAAGGTATGTGATTATCTTGTAAAATTACATCATGATATTTTGGAAGCATGCCCTCCAGGAGTGTTACCAGAGGCATCTTATATGAGCCAGAGAGACCCAGAAGAAATCGAGAAACTTCTTAAGGGACCTACAAAGGGCGGAAAACATCTTTACACAATCGCTTGGCCATGCTAAAAATCAGTTTCTCATAAATAAAGCAATTTTTTCATTCATGCCTGCGTCAGCAGGCATGTCAGTAAAAGTATCATACAGCATTCTGCAAATAATCAGCTATATTCACATTTCAAGCTACTGCTCTACGTGTTCATACCGCTTAATCCGTCAAATATCTGTACATTTTTGGAAGGAAGCATTTCCATCTGCATAATTGCTTGACGGAGTTTTCGTAGTAAGAAATACAATTCCCCCTGGTTATTTGCAGAGGGCTGTATGATAAAGGAAGATAGAAAAGGAGAGAAAAGAATGAAAGCATTAGTATATCAAGGACCTGGAGTGCTGGAAGTGGAAGAGAGAGCGATACCAGAACCAAAAAAAGGTGAAGTACAAATTAAAATTAAAAAAGTATCTATTTGTGGGTCAGATTTGGGAGCATATCGTTTTGCGTCAGACCGTTTTGCCCCTCCGTTAGTGCTTGGACATGAATTTTCTGGTGATATCACAAAATTAGGAGAGGGCGTTAAGACTTTAAAAGTGGGACAAAAGGTAACAGTCAATCCTATGGTTTTATGTAATGACTGTTTTTTCTGTAATCGTGGGGAAGGAAATCTCTGTGGAAACAGAAAAAGTATGGGAACTGCAATCGGAGGAGTTCAGACAGATGGAGCTATGCGTGAGTATGTGACAGTTCCAGATTGGATGGTAGTGCCTGTGGCAGAAAATGTATCTTATGAGGCTGCCGCATTATTGGAGCCTTGTGGTGTGACACTTGCCTGTGCGAAAAAAGGACGTACAGAGGATGAAAAGAGCGTGGTAGTACTTGGAGCAGGTCCAATCGGATTACTGATTGTAAAATTCCTGAAGGCTTTAGGAACGCCAACGGTTATTGTTTCGGATATTATTGATAAGCGTCTTGCAAAGGCAAAAGAATGTGGAGCAGATTATACAATTAATTCCAAGGCGACAGACGCTGTGGCAGAAGTGAAAAAATTGACAGACGGTTACGGCGCAGACCGCGTAATTAATGCAGCTGGTGAATTCTTAATTAATCAGTCTTTTGAGATGGTAAGAAATGGTGGAACGAGTGTACTTGTAGCACTTTCTCACGCAAAAGTGGAGATTGACCCGATGGAGATTGTTGGGCGTGGATTAAACTTTATGGGAAGCTATATGTTTACTACAGAGATGAAAGAGGCAGCAGATATGCTGGCAGAGAATAGATTAGAAATCGAAGATTTGATTACATCCACTTATCCGTTGGAGAGAGGAAAAGAAGCGTTTGATATATTGAATACACCAAATAATGAAGAGATAAAAGTACAGATTGAATTATAAGATTTAGAACGGGAGGAATAGAACGATGAAAGCATATTGTTATGTAGAGCCATTTAAAATAGAAGAGCAGGAAAGACCAATGCCAGAACCAGGCAAAAACGAAGTTAGAATTAAAGTAAAGGCAGTATCCATCTGTGGTTCTGACACTGGTGGATTCAAGGGAACGAGTGCAATGCGTGTGGCACCACTTGTTATGGGTCATGAGTTTTCAGGAGTGGTAGATAAATATGGAGAGGGTGTTCTAAATCCAGATGTTCCAGTAGGAGGAAGAGTGGTAGTGTATCCGAATATCCCATGCGGTAAATGTCCAGACTGTGAGGCGGGACTTCCAAACCTCTGTGAGGAGAGATTTATACCAGGAACGACAATGCCAGCAGGTAGCTATGATGGAGCAATGGCTGATTATGTTGTAGTACCGGCAGATAAGTTAATTCCTATCTCTGACAAGATTAGTTTTGAGGAGGGTTCCATGTTTGAACCTACTTCTGTGGCACTTCGCGGAGTAAAAATGTTAAGTGACGTGAAGGATAAGACAGTAACGGTATTTGGAGCGGGACCAATCGGTCTTCTTGCTTTGGAATGTTTAAAATATCTCGGAGCAAAGGATGTTATTTGTATCGATTTGAATCCACAGAGATTGGAAAAAGCGTTGGAATGTGGAGCGTCCTATGTCATTAATAGTAAGGAAGAAGACCCAGTAGAAAAAGTGATGCAACTTACTGGAGGAAAAGGTGCAGACGCAGGAGCAGACTGTGTCGGAATTGCGGTCAGCTTAAATACAAGTATGAAGATGGTAAAAAACGGCGGAGAAATTGCGATGATTGGTATGGCTACAGAGCATATGGACGGGTTTGAATATAAGTATGCAGTTGCACATGAGATGAAATTAAAAGGAAGCTACTGCTATGTAGACGAATTATATGAGATTCCAAAGATGATTGAAGAGGGAAAATTAGACTTAAAGAAACTCATTACTTCCGTAGTTCCAATGAATCAAGTTCAGGAGAGATTTGAAGACTTAGTATCTGGTCATTCAAAGGAAGTGAAGGTAATCCTTGTAAACGAATAGGAGACGGTAAATATGAAGATGAAAACCAGCCATTTTGGCTTTGTAAAGGAAGTTGACCAGATTGCGGCAGCTGGGTATGATGCGATTGAACTACATATCAAAGAAATTATGTCCTTTGACGATGCAGAGTATAAAAAAGCGAAGAAAAGGATTCATGACAGCGGGATTGTCAGTGAGGTATTTGATAATCCTCTTCCATTGGATATTGTAGTTGCAGATGATGATTTTGATTTTGCTTACTATATAGAGTATTTAAAGAAGGCAGTTGCACGCTCGGCAGAAATGGGAGGCAGATATTTCGTATATGGAAATGGAAAGACGAGAAGTCTGATGGAAGGTGAGAAAAGAGAAGAGTCCGCAAAAAAGAATGAGCAATTAATAGTCAAACTCTGTGAAATTGCATTGGACTATAATATTACCATTATGATGGAGCCTCTCGCAATTGAAATTTGCAATTCAATTCTCAGTGTTCCAGAGGCGTATGCTTATGCACAGAAGCTTGGATGTCGAAACTTGAAAACACTTCTTGATTTTCGCTGGTTTATTGCAGGTGGACATGAGTATTCTGATATTGTAAATTATGCGGATTTTATCAAGCATGTACATGTAGATAATCCTCGCTTTGATTTTCCAGAGCGTAGAGTGCCGATGTTAGGAGACGGTTTTGACTATAGCGAATTATTTGAAACATTAAAATCCATCGGATATAAAGGATATATTTCTTATGAGGCGAATACATTTGATGATTATGAGACGGACTTGCGAAAGGGATTGGAGCTTCTAAAATATTATCATATTTATCCTTATCGCTCCGATGAGGAATATACATCAGAAATTGTATAGAAGAGGGAATGATTATGAAAAAACATAAAAAATATCCAAAATTATTTGAACCGCTGAGCGTGAGAAGAATGACGGTAAAAAACAGGATTTCTATGGCTCCTATGGGAACGAATTATGGAGAACAAAACGGAGAAATGAGTTTTTTACATATGGGTTATTATGAACAGCGCGCACGCGGCGGTGTGGGATTGATTATTGTAGAAAATGCATGTGTGGATTTTCCTTTAGGTTCTAATGGAACGACGCAGATTAGAATCGACCATGATAATTATATTCCAAGATTTTTTAAGCTCTGTGAGACGGTACATCAGTATGGAACCTGTATTGCGATACAGCTTAATCATGCGGGAGCTTCCGCAATGGACAGCAGGATTGGAATGCAGACAGTATCTTCTTCCGACTGTCCATCAAAACCAGGTGGTTCGATTCCAAGACCTCTAGAAAAAGAAGAGATATATGAAATTGTAAAGAAATATGGGCAGGCAGCGAAAAGGGCACAGAGCGCAGGCTTTGACGCAGTGGAAATTCATGCGGGACATGGATATCTACTCAGTCAATTCCTCTCTCCGACGATGAATAAGCGTACAGATGAGTTTGGAGGATGTGCCAAAAATCGCGCTCGCTTTGCTAAATTAGTGATAGAAGAAGTCAGAAGACAGGTGGGAGAGTTTTTCCCAATCTTTTGCCGAATTAGTGCGGATGAATTAGTAGAAGGCGGCAATACATTAGAGGATACGTTGGAGCTTTTGCAGTATTTTGAGAAAGAAGTGGATGTCATCGATGTATCTGCGGGATTAAATAGTAGTTTGCAGTATCAAATTGATAGTTGTCAGTTAGAAGATGGATGGCGCTCTTATATGTCGAGGGCAGTGAGAGAGCGTTTTCATAAACCAACTATCACAACTGGAAATATTCGTTCCCCTAAGCGAGCAGAGGAAATTTTGGAAAATGGAGACGCAGATTTTATCGGAATGGGACGTGGCTTGATTGCAGACCCAAATTGGGTGAATAAAGTAGAATTTGGCGAGGAAGAAAGCATTCGCAAATGTATTTCCTGTAATATTGGATGTGCTGGTCATCGTCTGGCTCAGAATACGCCGATTCGCTGTACTGTCAATCCGAGTGTATTAGCATGGGAAAGTCAGGAAAAAGTGGTAAAACCTTGCAATGTAGTTGTTGTAGGCGGAGGAACAGCAGGATTGGAGGCAGCCTGTACAGCGGCAGAGGCAGGATGTCAGACATTTCTTCTGGAGAAGAAAGATTATCTAGGAGGATTAGCTGCAAAGATTAGTGAGATTCCAGATAAGAGGAGAATCCATGATTTTGTAGATTACTTGACAAATAGAGCGGAAAATTTGCCAAATCTCTATACATTTACAGGAATGGAGGCAACGGCAAAATTTGTAAAGAGCTTAAAACCAAATATCATTGTCAACGCAACTGGTTCTCAGCCACTTTTACCTCCGATTGAAGGGCTTCATGAATGTATCGATAAAGAAGGCGGCAAAGTCTGTTCTATCTTGCGTATGATAGAGAATATTCCAAGTTTTCCATCGAATATGGAAGGAAAAACGGTGGTAGTTGTAGGCGGTGGAGCAGTAGGATTGGATGTCGTAGAGTTTTTTGCACCGCGGGGCGCAAAGGTTACGATTATCGAGATGATGGACCAAATTGGAAAAGATTTGGACCCAATTAGCAAGCTGAGAATGAAAGAGATTAATGAGAAGTATCAGGTGCAAGAACTGACCAAAACAGCATTGACAAAAGTATGTGATAATAGCTTTACTGTAAAGACCCCAGAGGGAGAACTGAAGGAATATTCTTTTGATTATGGTTTTGTCTGTCTTGGCATGAAATCAAAGAGTCCGATTTTGGATGAGCTAGAAGAGGCATTTTCGGATGATGAAAAAATGGAGATTATGAATGTGGGAGATAGTGTTCGTGCACGCCGTATAATTGAAGGCGTGGCAGAAGGACATAATATTGTGAATACATTGAGAAAGCATGGATACCTAAGCAATAAATAATACGGAGGAGTATCATGAGCAAAACTTTAATAATCAGAGAAATGAAGCTTGGAGAAGGAATACCGAAGGTATGTGTTCCAATTACAGGCAAGACAAAAGAGGCGATTATCCAAGAAGCAGTTTTGGCAAAAGAGGCAGGGGCAGATTTGATTGAGTGGCGTGCCGACCATTATATGGACGGAAAGAATCCAGAAAAAACGGTAGAGATGTCCCAGGAGCTACGAAACTGTGTGGGAGAGATGCCAATTTTATTCACTTATCGGACAGAAGGCTGCGAATCCTCTATTTTAGAGGAGGACTATATGGCGTTGAATAGGCGCATGGCAGATGCAAAAACGGTGGATTTGATTGATATTGAATTATTCATGGGAGAGGAATTATGTTCTGAATTTTGTGATTATGCGCATGAGAGAGGAGTCTATGTTATTATCTCAAATCATGATTTTGAGGGAACACCAGAAAAAACGGCGATAATAGAGCGTCTTCGCAAAATGCAAAGTCTAGGAGCAGATATTCCAAAGATTGCTGTGATGCCAAATGGTGTGGAAGATGTATTGACATTATTGGGCGCAACGAGTCAATATGTGGAAATGTACGCAAAAGGACCAGTCATTACGATGTCGATGCAATGGCTTGGAGGAATTAGCCGAATTAGCGGAGAAGTTTTTGGTTCAGCGTTGACCTTTGGAAGCACAGTTCGTACTTCTGCCCCGGGACAATTGGCTATGAAAGATTTAAAATATATGCTTGAAGTTTTACACAAACCAGAAAATTAACAGCAAAGTCTGCTCGGATATTCGTAAATTAGCGGATTATCGGGGCAGATTTTAATATACGAGGAGAAAGAACATGAAAAAAGAAAACTATTATGGAAGTGCCTTTATTTTATATTTAAATTTTTTTGTACATGGTATTGGTTGTTCTTTGTTGGGACAGCAGGTTATTAAGGAATTTCTCGCAGGGCAATGGGGAACTGGTGTAGATAAGGTTACGATGGTTGCGGCGGCTCTTGGGCTTGGACGTTTAATTACACTCCCATTTTCTGGTCCGATTTCAGATAGGATGGGGCGCAAGCCATGTGCATTATTGGGAGTACTGTCATACATCTTATTTTTTATAGGAATCGCATTATCTCCGAATATGATGGTGGCATATATCGCGGCAATCTTTGGCGGAGCGGCGAATTCATTTCTTGATACAGGAGTAATTCCAGCCTGTGTTGAAATTTTGGAGCCAAGGTCTGGTCTTGCAACAATGCTTACAAAACTTTTTATCTCTGCGGCACAGCTTCTCTTGCCATTTATGCTTGGAGCAATCGCTGCATCCAATTTTTCTTATACGATATTAATGTATATTTCTGCTATAGCAATTCTAATCATAGGTATACTTGTATGGAAAATTCCAATGCCTGCTAAAGCAAGTGATAGTAATGAAAAACAGGATTCTTTTATCGGCAGCTTGAAAAAAGCCAAGTTTACAGTGGAGAGTATAGCATTGATTATGATTGGATTTACTTGTACAGCAACATTTCAGTTATGGCTGAACTGTGCACAGGCATTTGGAAAAGAAGTGGCGGGAATGGCAGACCCAAGTATGATGCAAACTTATTATTCAGTAGGTACAATCGTGGCGATTTTATTGACCTCTGTGTTAGTGAATAAGTTTAAGCCAGTAAGATTTCTGGCGATTTATCCAGCGATATCAGCAGTCATGCTTGTATTAGTATATTTGATTAGGACGCCTGCAGTCTGTCTAATAGGTGCATTCGTGATTGGTTACTCAGCGGCAGGTGGTGTGCTTCAGCTTGCGACAGCTACCGTAAATGACCTATTCCCAAATATAAAAGGAACGATTACAAGTATTATTATGATTGCCTCTAGTTTATCTAATTATACGATATTATCGCTTGCGGGCTCGCTTGGAACTGCTTATGGGTCTGGTGCTGTAATTATATTAAATATAATCATTACAGTGATTGGAGTTTTATTGGCAATATTTGTAAATATGCGTTACGGAAGATTACTTGAAAATAGTAAGAATAGGGAGATGTAGGAAGAGACGTTTATCAGAGATAGTTTCTGATAAGAAGGGAGGTTATATGAAGGTATTGAGATGGTTGAATGAAAATCTGGAAGAGTCGATTATGATTGTTATGTTGATTATTATGACAATTGTAATGGGGAGTCAAGTCTGTGCAAGGTATATCTTTAATTATTCTATGTCATGGACGGAAGAATTTACCAGATATGTATATGTGTGGAGCGGATTTTTGAGTATTGGATTTGCGATTGATAAAAAGATTGCAATTCGCCTAGAACAGCTTACAGAAAAAATGAGTGCAAAACTGAGGTCTATTGTTTTTATTATTGATTATATCATTGAATTTGCATTTTTTGGATATTTGCTTCCGACGGCAGTCAAAAGTATGCAAAAAATTTATATTGCAAAAAGACTGAGTACTGCAATGGAAATGCCTATGTGGATTTTGCAGTTAGCGCCGGTAGTTGGATTTATTTTGGCAGAAATTCGATTATTGCAAAAAATATATGGTGAAATTCAAAATATAAGGGAGGGAGAGGTATGCAAATAGCGGTTGTATTTATTATATTTTTTCTATTATTAATCTTTTCTGTGCCTATTGCCAGTTCACTTGGCATTGTATCCACACTCCCTGGTATTTTAGACCCGGACTTTGCTGTGAGTGCATCTTATGTGGTTCGCTCGATGATAAGCGGACTAGACAGCTTTCCATTGTTGGCAATTCCTATGTTCGTTCTGTCTGGAATTATCATGGCTCGTGGTGGTGTTTCAAGAAAGTTATTTGATATATTTACATTTTTTATCGGAAAGTTTCGCGCGGGAGTGCCTTGTGCGGTCATTATTACCTGTCTTTTTTATGGTGCGATTTCGGGTTCGGCACCTGCGACGGTGGCGGCGGTAGGAAGTATGACAATTCCGATTTTAAGCAATCTTGGATATGATAAAAAGTTTTCAACGGCAATTGTGGCAGTAGCAGGAGGTCTTGGTGTAATTATTCCGCCAAGTATCCCATTTATCTTGTTTTCTATGGCATCGGGAGAATCGGTAGGAGATTTGTTTAAAGCTGGTATTGTTCCAGGTATTTTAATTGCAGTTCTCTTGATGGGATATGCACAGTTTTATTGTTGGAAATATGGAGAAGATAAAGAGCAGATTAATCAAGTTGTCGATGTATTGCGAGAGAGAGGATTTGTTCATCTGATGAAAGAGGGAATCTGGGCATTACTCACCCCCGTTATTATTTTGGGATGTATCTACGGCGGGATTGCATCGCCAACTGAGGCGGCGGTTATCTCTGTATTTTATGCATTATTTGTAAGTATTTTTGTATATAAAACGCTTAAAATTACAGATATCATTCCTATTTGTTCAGAGGCAGTACAGACATATGGTCCGCTGATGTTTATCTTGATTACATCGACAGCATTTTCTAGATTGTTGACATTAATGAAAGTTCCACAGGCAATCAGTGGATGGATATTGAATACATTCTCAGAACCGGTCGTGATTTTACTTGTCATTAATTTATTCTTATTATTTGTAGGAATGGTGATGGATACGAGTCCCGCAATCTTGATTGTAACGCCGATTTTGATGCCTATTATTGTGGAAATTGGCATGAATCCGATACAATTTGGAATTGTGATGGTTGTGAATCTTGCTATTGGATTTGTGACACCTCCGATTGGCGTGAATCTATTTGTCGCGAGTTCCCTTGCGGAAATACCAGTGATGGATATTGCGAAAAAGGCGATGCCGATGATTGGAATATTCCTAGTAGCATTATTATTAATCACATTTATTCCAGCAATCAGTTTGGCATTATAGGGGGTGTGAGAGAGTGAAAAGAAAAATAAGACAGGTAGCTTATGTCGGCATGGCATTATTATTATGTTTGGGATTTGTTGGATGTGGACAGGAAGAAAAAACAACGGATACTTATATATGGCCATTGGGAACGAGTAGTCCTGAGGATACGGTGACACAGGTGTATGCAGAAAAATTTGCAGAAGAAGTGGACAGGCTAAGCGGAGGAAAGATGCAGATTGATATTTATCCAAACTCTACGATTGGAAATGACAGTGAGCTTTTAGATTCCTGTGAGGAGGGAGATATTCCATTCGTGATACAAAATACAGCACCTCAATCTAGTGTGATGCCAAAAATCGCAGTGTTTGACTTACCATGTGTCTTTTCCACGATTGAAGAGGCGAGGAAGGCAGTCGATAATCTAGAGTTTTACAGCGAAATTGAGACGATATATAATGGAAGTGGATATGAGCTTTTGGGAATTGCCGACCAGGGTTTTCGTGTTATGACAACGAATCAGAAGATAGAGACGATTGCAGATTTTAAAGGTCAGAAAATCCGCACGATGGAAAATCCGTACCATTTGGCATTTTGGCAGGCATTGGGGGCGAATCCGACTCCTATGGCGTTCAGTGAGGTGTATATTGGACTTCAGCAAAAGACGATTGATGCCGAGGAGAATCCAGTGGAGGTTATTGTATCTGGGAAACTTTATGAACAGCAGGATTATATAGTGGAGACAAACCATCTTCCGCATTATATTACTTTGATTATGAATCAGGATTTATTTCAAAAATTGGATGCGCAGCAGCAGGAGATTTTGGAGGAGGCAGCTAAAACAGCGACTGCGTATGCGAGGAAGCAGGCAGATGAGAGAGTGGAAAATAGGTTGGATGCAATTATTGCGTCTGGAACAGAGATTGTGACATTGGATGATGAATTTAGAGAAGAGATGAAGGAAGCGTCTAATGGGATATATGAGGAGATACGAGAAGAACTGGGGGATGATTTAGTGGATTTGTATATTGGTGAATAATGGAAAAATGAGGATGAAGTTTCGTTTGTTTATTGTTGTCATTACGATATAATACATAAATTTATCATTTAGAATAAGCACCAAATGATTTGTGAGGAATTGTTTGGTGTTTGTTTTTTATATATGATGGGATGAGATTTTTGGTGGGGGATAGTTGGTGTAGTGGTAGTGGGGACAGACACAAAGAGAGTTCGTCGATATGTCCTCGAAAAACACGTTCGTTCCCACGGTTTTTCGA
>JAUUSJ010000312.1 GCA_030841965.1 Blautia sp. | reverse complement strand
GCTCCGTTCAAACCGTCTGGAAGTGTAGGATAAATCTCTTCTTCCTTAATTGTGCCAGAAAATGGACTGGCAGAACATATCTCATTCACATCAATTTGCAATTCGTTTGCAAGTCTTAAAGCAAAATCAAATCGAATATTGGAATCTTTTTGAATGATTGAATATAAGGTTGTAGCACTGATTCCAGTTGCTTTTGCAATTTTACGGACATTTGTGCCTTTTTCATCAAGATATTTCTTTAAATTTTTACCGTCACCCATAGAATCCTCCTTTTTCATATATTAGAAAATTACGAAAAACATAAATCTATTAAATATCATATCACAGATTTGGAATAAAATAAAGAAAAAATAATATACGAAATTCGTAAAAATATAATTACGAAATATTGACAACGATTAAAATACATGATATTATCAATTTACGAAAATCATACAAACACAAAATACAGTAAACGTATTTGGAGTCTAAAGAGGAAAGGAGGATGCAAAATGGCAAGCTACAATTATATGATGAGTGCTGATGAAGTGGCACAGGAATTAAACTGTTCAAAATCTCATGCCTATAAACTGGTAAAAGCTATGAATAAGGAACTGGCTGCACAGGGATATATTACGATGGCTGGAAGAATACCAAAGGCATTTTGGGCAAAAAAGATGTATGGCTATGAAATAGCAGGAAATTAAAGGAGGATCAATATGGCTTACAGAGAAAAAGACACAAAAAAATGGACAGCCCAGTGGTTTGAGACTAATGTTATGGGTGAGAAGAAAAAACGCAGAAAGCGTGGATTTGAAACAAAGCGAGAAGCATTGGAGTTTGAACGAAGTAAAAAGTTAAGCAATGAGCGAAGTATGGATATGAGACTGAGCGATTTTATTGAGATTTATTTTTCAGACAAACAGAATGAACTGAAGGATCGGACAATCAAAAATAAAAGATATATGATGCAACAGCATATTATTCCATACTTTGGAAATCAGATGATGAGTGAGATTAAGGCTTCACAGATTATTCAGTGGCAGAATGAAATTCAGAAGAAAGGATATTCAGATTCTTATCTGAGAATGATTCAGAATCAGTTGACCAGTCTGTTTACACATGCAGCTAAGATCTATGATTTGCCGGTTAATCCATGTAAGAAAGTGAAACGAATGGGAAATTCGGATTCAAGAAGTTTGAACTTCTGGACACTGGACGAGTACAAACAGTTTATACAGACAATGGAGCCGGGAACACGATATTATCTTATGTTTGAGGTATTGTTTTGGACTGGATGCAGAATCGGGGAGCTGCTTGCGATTACAAAAGCTGACATCAATTTTGAGAAAAATCAGCTCAGTATCAATAAGACTTATTATCGAACAGGAATGCAGGATATTATCACAGAACCGAAAACAAAACAGTCTTTTCGGACAATCGAAATTCCAGAATTTCTAAAAGAGGAAATTAAGAAATTTGTAGATGGTCACTATGGAATGCCAGATACAGAAAGATTATTTCCAGTCGTTCAGGAAGCGGTACAGCATAAGATGAAACGGCAGATTGAGTTGGCAGGAGTAAAGAAAATCCGAGTGCATGATCTCAGACATAGTCATGTAGCTTATCTCATTGAGAAAGGCGTGGAACCATTACTGATTCGGGACAGATTAGGGCATAAAGATATTCGTATCACATTGAACACTTATGGACATCTTTATCCAAATCAGCAGAGGAAGATTGCAAATCTGCTGGATAATGAAAACGGAAATGCTGTTACTGGATTGGGAGAAGCAAGAGATGAAGGTTGAAAAGGTAAAAGAAAAAGCCCAGATAGATAATCTGAGCAAGTTCTCTGATAATCAGATTCACTGATATACCATCTTGGCAGATTCAGTATATCACGAATCGGGAAATACGACAATTCCCGAATATCTGTTTATCAGAGACTTGCCCGGAAGGGCAGGAGGAGATGATGGAATGAATATGAATGAAAAAAATAAAATTGAGAATTGTAGAATAGAACCAAAACTGAAACTGATCAATATGGATTCAGTAGAGGTGGAACAGGTAGAATGGCTGCTTTATCCGTTTATTCCTTATGG
>JAUUSJ010000311.1 GCA_030841965.1 Blautia sp. | reverse complement strand
GCTTATCACATTGGAGAGTGAAGCAGGTACATAAATTGCAAAGCGGAGAACTGGTCGGCAAAACCTATGAGACTCATAAGGGATTAATTTCTTTTCGCTCCGATTTTAAAACAATGAATTTTACAGAGGAGCAAAGGCAAAAAGCATCCGATAGAATGAAAGCTTTTAATGCAGGTAGATAGTTGAGGCCAATTTTAAGCTGAATATAGCATAGTTAAATACGTAAAAAAACACATAACACCCCTCCCCCCTACTCTTTATAGGGTAACAGGACATAGGGGTCTAAATTGCCAATAGAAACTAGAAAAAAGAGACAAAAAAATAGTCTGTAGAAGGTAACGACTTCACAGACTATAGGCACGAAAAAAGTTATGTAAGTGATGGAATCCATCTCTTTCTGTGCTTGATTATAGCATAGTTGTATGGATTCCGTCAAGAAAGGATGGGAGCATATGGCAGAAAAAAGAAAAGATAGTAAAGGGAGACTCCTAAGAGCAGGCGAGAGCCAAAGAAAGGACGGAAGATACAGCTATAAATACAGAGCCTTGGATGGCAAGAGAAAAGAGGTCTACGCAAAGACGATACAAGAGCTTAGGGAAAAAGAGGAGCAGATAAGGCAAGACTTAAGGGATGGTATTGACTCAGAAAAGGCAGCAGTCCTTACCCTAAATGATGTATATGACGAGATGCAAAGTTTTAAAACGCTCAAGAGGTCTACGATAGCAGGAAAAGGGGCAATGTATGATAAATACGTGAGAGAAAGCATAGGAGCTAGAAAAATAAGCATGGTTAAATATTATGATGTTGTGAATTATTACAACAATCTGCTGAACGAGGATTTAAAGCTTTCTAGTGTCTCAGCTATTCATGGTTTTTTAAACAGTGCTTTTGAGTATGCACTAAAAAATGACATCATAAGAAAGAATCCATGCAGAGGGGCATTGTCTGAGATAAGGCAAAAAAGAACGATAGATGACAAGCCAAAAAAGAAAGCTTTGACTAGACAGGAGCAGGATAATTTCCTTGAGTTTGTAAAGTACAATTATCTTGGTAATTGGCACTCTCTCTTTGTTACGTTTCTTGGTACTGGATGTCGTATTAGCGAGCTTGTGGGGCTTAGATGGGAAGATGTGGATTTTAAGAAGGGTATTATTGATATTAACCATAATACTTTGTATATAAGAGATGAGAATAAGAAGTATGGTTTTTATGTGGATTCTACAAAGACATCTACAGGAAAAAGACAGATTCCAATGATACGAGAGGTAAGAATGGCATTACTGGAGATAAGAGAAAAGCAATTTAGTGAGCAACCAATACAACCGATTGTGGATGGTTATACAGGCTTTATTTTCCTTAACCGTAATGGAAAGCTACACAATGACAGTAATATCAATTCTTTTATTAAAAGAGCTGTTACAAGATATAACGCTACAGAAAAAGGGCAAAAAGAGCCGTTACCTCTTTTTTCCGTACATGTCCTTAGACACACCTTTATTACAAGGCTCTGTGAGGTAGAGGACAATGTAAAGGCGATACAAGCCATTGCAGGACATTCAGACATATCAACTACTATGAACGTATATGCAGAAGCCACGAAAGAGCGTAATGAAGAAGCTATGAAGAAGTTGGAGGGGAAGATAAAGTTAAGCTAGATATTCCCTTTGGCAGCAGGACGAACGAAATTAGGGATTCTGCTGCCAAATAAAAACCCCAAAGAGATGATACAGTGCAAGGGGGATTCTTTCATAATTTGCGAAATAATCCCTCTGATCCGCAAGAAAAGGAGAAAAAAATACAGGAAAGGAGAAATGAAGATGCAAGAATTGGTAATCATGAAAAAAGGTGAAGCCGTATGTAGTAGTCTACAAGTAGCAGAGGTATTTGAGAAAAGACATGATAATATTTTAAGAGATATTAGAGGTCTACTCAATTTTGAGGAAACCCACGGAATGTTTCAAAAATCAACAAGAGTGGATAAACAAAATGGACAGACATATCCAATGTATTATATGAACCGTGACGGCTTTTCTTTGCTGGTCATGGGATTCACAGGAAAGAAAGCCCTAGAATGGAAATTGAAATATATAAA
>JAUUSJ010000093.1 GCA_030841965.1 Blautia sp. | reverse complement strand
AGATATAAGAAAAACCCTGTATTTATCACAAATACAGGGTTAATTAACTGCGGATGACAGGAATCGAACCTGCACGCCGAAGGCACTAGATCCTAAGTCTAGCGCGTCTGCCAGTTCCGCCACATCCGCATAACTGAGACATCGGGGATTCGAACCCCGGACAACTTGATTAAAAGTCAAGTGCTCTACCAACTGAGCTAATATCCCATAATATACAAAAAAAATAAGCTGGGCTAGCTGGATTTGAACCAGCGAATGCAGGAGTCAAAGTCCTGTGCCTTACCGCTTGGCGATAGCCCAACAAAAGGTGGATAGAGGGACTCGAACCCTCGGCCTCCAGAGCCACAATCTGGCGCGCTAACCAACTGCGCCATACCCACCATAAAGCGTGCCCACAGGGATTCGAACCCCGGACACATGGCTTAGAAGGCCATTGCTCTATCCAACTGAGCTATGAGCACACGCTTTAAATAGTTAATCTTGCTATATGAAGTTTTAACTAAGTTTATCACAAAATGATGAGCTATCCTGTCATCTCGTGACAAGAGCGGGTGATGGGAATCGAACCCACGTATCTAGCTTGGAAGGCTAGTGTTCTACCATTGAACTACACCCGCTTAAATATCGGGGTGACAGGATTCGAACCTGCGACCCCTTGATCCCAAATCAAGTACTCTAGCCAAACTGAGCCACACCCCGACGTATGTAAGCTTTGATGTTTTGTTTTCCTCAACAACAAAACCTATTATAGACCAAGGTATTGTATTTGTCAACACCTTTTTTTATTTTTTTTAATTTTTTTTGAATTATATAAAATATTGATACAATTACCTCTTTTCAATAAGTGAATCGAGCAGGCTATAGCCTGCTCGATTCACTTATTACACACAGCTTCTTCTATAGCTGCTTCTTATATTATATCTAATATCCTTTTTACTCTTCTTCTGCCTCTGTCTCCTCAGCAGCCTCTTCTTTTTCTTCCTCGATGGCTTCTTCTACTGCTGCCACTACATCTTCTTCAGACTCTTTTGCAGCTTCTTCCTCTGTCTCCTCCTCATCTTTTGTAGCCTCTTCTTCTTTTTCTTCCTCTTCTATATCGTTGAAAAAATCATCATCGAAGTCATCATCAAAATCGTCCTGCTCTGGTGACAAAATCTTATATACTGCAACTGCGATTGCGATAACTGCTGCAACTGCACCGATAATAGCCAATCCCCATAAAACTTTCTTTCCTGTCTCGTCTGTCTTCTTTTCTGTCTCTTCTTTGGCTGAGACAATCTTTACCTTACCAGACTTAATCAAATTGCTTAATTTTTCAAGTGCTTCTAAGTCACCCAAATTTAAGTTGTCTAAATACTTCATATAATGTACACCCTTTCTTTTTTTAATTTCTGATACTCCAATGGTCAAAATACGTTTTATTTTAATGATGAGTCTCAAAATATACTTAAAATTATCCAAGACTGACACTCTGCTTCATTAAAATTTTTACTACGCATTTTACTATTTCATTATAGCACTTTTTGACCTTTTTTACCACTTGTTTTCTCTAAATTTTTGAAAAATTTATAATTTCTTAAGTTTCGCAAAAGAAGCGAACATTTTCTTTATGCCTACTTTTTCAAAGTCAACTGTGACCTCATAATCCCGTCCTCCTGAGACAATCTGTGTCACAATTCCAGTTCCAAATTTGATATGCTTTACTCTATCTCCCTTCTCATAATCTAGCTCAACAGTGGAAGGTTTATTCAAGTTCTGCATTGTCTGATAAGGCTTGCGGTCAAAAGAAGTCCTCTTTTTCGTTGCATTTGCAAATGTTCTTCCGGTCTTTTCATTAGAAAGATGGAAGTTCCTTGCTTTATTCGTCTCTTGTAATAAGTTTCCCGGCATCTCCTCAAGAAACCTAGATGGAGAATTATACTGCATCTGTCCATGTAGCATTCTTCGCTTTGCATAGCTTAGATAAAGCTCCTTTTTCGCTCTCGTGATACCGACATAGCAAAGTCTTCTCTCCTCCTCTATATCTTCCTCATTCTCACTTGTAATCGCACGATATCCAGGGAAAATTCCATCCTCCAGACCAACTAAAAATACATAAGGAAATTCCAATCCTTTTGCACTGTGGAGAGTCATAAGAATCACTCTATCACTCTCCTCCTCCAAACTATCAATATCAGCGATAAGCGCAATCTCCTCCAATAATTCCGTCAAAATTGGATTTTCTTTTTCTGTCTCAAACTCAACAATCTTATTGCGAAGCTCCTCTATATTTTCCAATCTTGCCTGGGACTCTTCCGTATTTTCTGCAATTAATTCCGCCTCATAGCCTGATTTTTCTAATATCGCATCATAGAGAGCCAAGATGCCCTCCTCTCTTAAGATAGTTCTCAGTTCATCGATAAAGCTAGTAAATTTCTTGATTTTGGTCACGGTCGCCTTCGAGAGGCTTCCGATATGTTCTGCAATCTCGGCAGCCTCCAAAAATCCCATCTCCTCTTGCAAGGCGAAATCATCGATTTTTTGAATTGTCGTATTGCCAATCCCCCTCCTTGGCGTATTAATAATACGTTTGACTGCCAAGTCATCTAATCCACTATCCACCGCCTTTAGATAAGAAATCATATCCTTCACTTCTTTTCTCTGATAGAAGTTCACTCCTCCAATCATCTTATACGGAATATTTTTGAAAATTAATTTCTCCTCCAAAACACGAGACTGTGCATTCATTCGATAAAGAACAGCGAAATCCTTATAGGAAGCCCCCTCCCTACAAAGTTCCTCCACTTTACTTGCCACCATGTCAGCCTCGTCGTACTCGGTTCCAACCTGAGAAAAGAAGACTTTTTCTCCCTCCTCATTTTCTGTCCAAAGTGTTTTTTCCTTCCTTCCCTTATTATGCGCAATCACTCGATTGGCAAGCTCCAAAATATTTTTTGTGGAGCGATAGTTTTGCTCTAATTTGATGACTTTGGCGTCCTCAAACTCCTGCTCAAAATTCAAGATATTATAAATATTGGCTCCTCGAAATTTATAAATGGACTGGTCATCATCCCCCACTACACAGAGATTTCTGTATTTTCTCGCCAACATACGAATCAGATAAAACTGAATTGTATTCGTATCTTGATACTCATCTACCATAATATAGCGAAACCTGTCTTGGTATTTTTCCAACACATCCGGATAAAACTGAAATAAATCGACTGTCCTACAGAGCAGATCGTCAAAATCCATCGCATTATTTGCCTTTAACCTCTTTTGGTACTCTTTATAGGCCTGCGCAATCTTTGATTTTCTAAAATCTCCATAACTTTCCTTCTCATACTCCGTCTCCGATTTGTAAATATCCTTCGCCTTGGAAATTTCACTCAAAATATTTTTCTCTGGCAAATATTTTGTGTCAATATTTAGAGTCTTGCATACCTCTTTCATCAACCTCTTTTGGTCATCACTGTCATAAATCGTGAAATTATTTTTATATCCGATTCTATCGCTATATCTTCTCAGAATACGAACACAAGTCGAGTGAAAAGTGCTGACCCAGACATCCGATGAGCCGTATCCGACCAGCTTATCTACCCTCTCTCTCATCTCCCTCGCTGCCTTATTCGTAAAGGTAATCGCCATAATATTCCAGGGATTTACCCCCTTTTCCTCAATCAAATAGCAGATACGGTGGGTTAAAACTCTTGTCTTTCCAGCCCCCGCACCTGCCAGTAAAAGAAGCGGTCCCTCTGTACAAAAAACAGCCTCCTTTTGTCTATCATTTAATGTATCATATATGCTCATTTTCCTTTTCCTTTCTTTTGAAATTTTAAGCAAGAAAAAGCCGCCCAACTCACGACTAAAGTCTAGAGTATGCGGCGGCGATTCATCTATTCCAATACATCTAACAAAGCTTCTGTCCACAGTTTGGACAAAACTTCGCTCCCTCCGTCTTTGTGCCGCAGTTTGGGCAAAACTTTGGAACTGTACCTTGAGCAGACCACTGTCCCGACGGTTGAGCCGATTGTCCCGACATCTGCTGCCCGTTCATCGTCTGCTGATTTTGGAACATCTGATTTGCCATCTGTTGTCCCATCATCATACCCATCTGCATATTCGCCATATCCATACCTATATTTCCACCATTATTCTGCCCGCTCGCCATCGCATCAATCATGCTGACTTGCTGATAACGGTTCATATCTCCAACCATGCTCTGAGATGCCACTTTATTAATCATCTTTTGAATCTCTTCTGGATAGCTAAAGCTTGATATCTGGAAACCAGTAATAGATAGTCCAATCTTAGACACTTCCATATCAAGGTCAGAACAAATCCCCTTGCTGATATCAAACGCATTTGCCTGAAGGTTAAACATATCCTTTCCTTCCCTCATAATCCACTTCATCAAAAGTTGGTCCAAGACAGAGATAACTCTCTCTTTTACATCCTCGATGGAATACTGTCTCTTGATTCCAGCAATCTTATCGATAAATGTCACATAGTCTCCAATCTTACAGTTAAATGTACCGAGCGCTCGAATCGGAATTCCTCCTGGAAGCTGATTGCTCGGAATATTGATAGCCTGCTTTGTTCCCCATTTTACCGTCAACTCTTTTGTATTGATAAATATGACCTCTGCCCTTAAATTGGTGTGAAATCCAAACTTAAATCCCTTTAATGTGGATAAAAATGGAATAATCTGGGATTCAATATCGTACTCTCCGTCCTCCTCAAAAATTCCCTCAATCTTTCCATTATACATAAAAATCGCATCCTGACCTGGACGGATAATTAATTTGGAGCCTTTTTTTATCTCGCTATTATTCCACTTCCAAAAAAGCAAATCTTCTCTATATTCTTCCCACTCAACTACATTGGCCAGTTGGTTTGAAAAAAATCCCATTTGTCATTTTCTCCCTTCACTTATCTTGGTCTGCACCAGCAGACATGACATCCACTCTGATGCCGTCTCTTATCGAAATATCCGTTACTCCAAGCCCAGTTTCGCCTTAAGCGCAGCCAAGTCATCCTCCACTGCCTTACTTGTAGAAGAAGGAGTATCGTACTTACTCATCAAATCATCTATATCATCACTATCTTTTTGATTATTTAATTCTTCCATCGCCTCTGCCTGGTCTAACATTTGGTTTGCCTTTGCCTCCATTCGGTCAAACGCAGACATTGCATCGCCGACTCCCGCCATGGAGCTTCCAAGCTTCGCTGTCTTTTCCTTTGCCTTAGCCATAGCCATCTTCGCTTTGATGCTGGCTTTTCTCTCTTCCAAGGAGCGGATATCACTCGCAAGTTTATCATGCATCTGTCTCATTTTATTCGCATTTTCTCTCGCCGTATCGTAGGCCTGAGCGAGAGTGTTCTTCTTTTCCTCTAATGACGCTTTCTTCGATAAAAATGTTCTGGCATCTGTCTCGTTTCCCGCAAGTAAAGCCTTCTCAGCGTAAGTTTGCATCTTGCGAATCTCGCCGTCACATTCATCCAACTCTCTCCTTGCCCTTTTTTCCTCTGCTATCACGGCAGCAGTCTCTGCCTTTACCTTGCCAAAATCCTCCTGTAAATTTCTCAAATACTGGTCTACCATCTTAGCTGGGTCCTCCGCTTTATCCAAGATTGCATTCACATTTGCTGACATAATATCCTTAAATCTTTGTATAATTCCCATTATTATTTCCTCCTCTTTGCCGCCCAACGGGGGTATTATTGATATGATTTGATTATATGCTATTTTACCATACCTTGCAAGTAAAAAACTAGCTTTCCGCCTCATCGACGATTCAACGTTTTTACCTCAAATTTATGATATAGGCAGTTATTTTGCAAGCTTACTATCCCCCGTCGCATAGTCAATTTCTATGCCAGGCTGTACATTATATACATATACACAAAAGCTAATATCCTCTCCCCTATCTTCCACGGACTCAGCCTCCATCAAGACGCCACTCGCCACTAAATTATCTCCGTCAAAAATTGGAGTGACACGGTATAAAACATGGTTTCCCGTTTCTTTTATATAGTCAGCCACCTGATTCTCAAACGGCAACATTCCCGTCACATTCAGGTATCTTGTTCCTGTTATCAAATTTTTCTTATTGGCATTCTCTCCCGTGAGCTGAAATCCAATCAAATGACAGCGATTATATATGTATTTTCCATCTACAATATCATATTTCTTATTCTCCCAACCAGTTGGTTTCACCTCGCTGATGCTTTCTCGCTCCTCGGTCGGCATTAAATCTCTTCCTATATTTGCATAGGCAACCTGACAGCGCCCCAGCTCGTCCAATTCACTGTAGTTTTCAAACGATGTCGTCGTAAAATCGGATTCCGGAAAACTCGGCTCATTTTGGTGAATCACCACATAGGGCTCACCCGAGTACTCTGGAATATCCTCAAGAGAAATATCTTGTTGTTCGGATACCTGTGTCCCTGTATCATCTAATCCGATGAGGGAACTGACATCAAGCCCAAAATAAGCACCTATTATAATAATGATAATAAGTAAAATGGTTGGTATCTTCCTACTACTTTTTTGTCTACTCGCCACGCTCGTATACCTCCTTTGTAATCTGTTCATGAGAGTATCCAGCAAAATCCTCTGTCTTAGTCATCGTAAACTTATCTGATAAAAAATCGAGAGGAAAGAAAAAATCTCCTGGATAACTTCGATTCCATTTAAACAAAATCACTCTCTCTATTTTCTCTGCATATGGCATAATATCGACATTCTCGACAAAACAGAAATCTCCCGCCCCTGCTTTTTCTAAAAACTCTTCGTCTATCATGATATTTTGCTGCTGTTCGTCGTCAAATTGTTTCTGTGTATATCCATTCATCCACAGTTTTCCCTCTCCGACTTCTTTTAAAATAGTATCACGAAGGACTCGGTCTTTGCTCTGTCTTCTATTATGGAACATCATTCCGCCAGCATCATCTAGACATGCTATAATAATCATCTGCTTCTCCCTTCTAAAGTTCTTTTCAATATGATACCGAATTGGTCCCAAGTTCAAAAATCCTCTTGCAAGCAAACTTGCATCGGATTTTAGACCTTTAGACCCTGGTATCCTGATATTAAATTAATTCACTAGATAAGATTCGATACATATCTGGATAGGAAATCTGATTCTCTTTTGCGAGCCTTGCAACATCTTCGTACTCAGGATAAGAGCGCTCTCTATCCCCTAATTTGCATACTTTTATGCGATATTTTCCGTACTCTGATTCGAGCTCTTTGATTTCTCTTTTTAAGGTAACTCTCTCCATTCTCTGTTTTCGAATTCCAATCGTAGTCGTCTCCTCGAATAAAATCTGCTCCATCTTTTCTGCATCTTTCTCATCACATAAAATATGAAGCTCATAGGCTGGGCGGTTTTTCTTCATATAGACAGGAAGATAATTCACATCTTTTGCTCCCGCCTCGAGAAGCTTCTCCATCACAAATCCAAGATTCTCCCCTGTACAATCGTCGATATTCGTCTCAAGTTTACAGATAAACTCTCTCTCTTTCTCCTCCTCAACCTCTAAAATCATCGCACGAAGAATACTTGCCTTCTCATACTCCCTCTTTCCAGCGCCGATTCCTGTCCTTACGACCGAAAATACAGATGGCAGTTTCTCCTCCGTCCTTATCGCCGCTGCAATTGCCGCACCAGTCGGTGTCACAAACTCTCCCATAAAATCCATTTTATGTAATTTTAATCCATATGCCTCCACAATATTGGCTGTAGCTGGGACTGGAACTGGCAAGATTCCATGCTGACAGCGGACACTTCCACTTCCCTCATATAAGACAGGGATAATAACATCCTCAATTCCAAGATTATCAAAGCAGACCGCCACAGAGATAATATCCACAATCGAATCGATTGCCCCCACCTCGTGGAAATGCACTTGCTCCTTTGGAAGTCCATGTGCCTTTGACTCCGCAACTGCAACAATATCAAAAATTTTCTTTGCCAATTCCTTAGCAGAATCGGTCATCTTACACTGGTCAATAATAGTCAAAATCTCAGGAAGTCCCCTATGCTCATGATGATGTCCATGGGTATGTCCATGTCCCTCGTGGCTATGTTCATGCATATGTTCGTGTCCCTCATGGCTATGTTCATGCGTATGTCCATGTTCTTCATGACTATGTTCATGCGTATGTCCATGTTCTTCATGGCTATGTTCATGCGTATGTCCATGCTCTTCATGACTATGCTCATGCGTATGTTCCTGTTCCTCGTGGTGATAATGCTCCCCATGTAAGTATTCCATATCGTGGTCATGATTTTCATGAGCTGCATCCATTAAAACATTGAAATCACAGGCATCCACACCCGATTTCTTCACTCGACTAATCTTTATATCAAATCCTGAAACAGGTATACTAGAAATTGCCTCTCTCAATACCTGCTCATCGGCTCCTAAGTCCAAGAGTGCTGCCACGGTCATATCTCCGCTAATCCCAGATGTACATTCAAAATATAGTTTCTTGCTCATATTTCTTTTCCTCTCTCTCTTCTTTTTTCCATATCCATTCCTAGATAAAGGATGAGTAAAGGAAACCTGCGAGACCATATCTATAATCCGCAGGCTTTCCCAAAATCTTTTTTATTATATCATAACTCTTCCTCTTTTAAAAGCAATCTTTCTGATTTGATTTCTTTCTCATTTCCTCTCTCACCTTTAAATATTTTTGTTTTGTAGCAAGTCCTCCTCGAATATGACGCTCTTTCTTATTCATATCCAAGACTTTTCTTGCCTCTCTCGCTAATGGCCTATTGATTTCCAATAGTCGGTCTGCCACATCTTTATGAACGGTTGATTTGCTCACACAAAATTTTTTCGCTGTCTGTCTCACTGTCGCATTATTTTCAATAATATACAGAGCAATCTCCACTGCCCTCTCCTCAATATAATCTTTCACAAATAACTCTCCCGAGCATTTTTTACAATGTATGAAATCGCTTGTCAGATTATTCCACCGAAAAAAATGAACGAAAATCACAAAAAAATATGGAGATGCCGAAAAATAAAATCTTCGACATCTCCATATTATCCACTTGGCTCTACTTGGCTTCTGCAATCAATTCAATTTCGCATTTTACTCCTTTTGGCAAATCTTTCACTGCCACACAGCTTCTAGCTGGCTTAGATGTAAAATACTGTGCATAGACATCATTAAACGCTGCAAAATCTGCAATATCACTTAAAAAACAGGTTGTCTTAATTACTTTATCAAAACTCGTTCCAGCCTCCTTTAAGAGTTCTCCCAAGTTTTTGCAAACCTGATGTGTCTGTTCTTCAATCGTATCCACGATGACATCTCCCGCCTCAGGATTAATCGCAATCTGTCCCGATGTAAAAAGAATTCCATTATAAATATATGCCTGGGAATAAGGTCCAACTGCCGCCGGCGCTTTCTTTGTCTCTACTAATTTCATCGTAAAATCTCCTTTCCTTTCAACAAAATATAGCTTTTTCTTAAAAATACATCTTACCATTATGCAAATGCAATTACAATAGTTTTACAAAAAATCTTCCTTTTCAAACAAGTTGGAACTCAGATTTTTGTCACTTCGCGCATGACCAAACTATTGCAAAAATTTTAGATTGTCATAGACTCTCTTCTTTTTCTTAGCTCCTCTTTGACTCTCACTCTCCTCTTAAAATAAGGGGTATCCTCCGCCTTTGGTCTATCCGCTCCCTCCGGCAAAAATCCAGCGAATATAATTTTTTGTTCCTTAAACCATTCCTCTGTATCCACCTCTCCTATATATCCCATTCCATTTGGGCAGAGCAAAAAAGCCTCCTCAGGCTCATCTGTCACAAGACAAGCTTTTAATAATACTCCCATAATCTGACCGTGAGCCACAAGCGCTACTTCCCTCAAATCATCCTCGATACAGCGCTGAATTAAATGTGTCATCGCAGCAATCGAGCGAAGTTTTGCCTCCAAAATGCTCTCTCCCCCTGGAAACATACAGCTTAAATCTTGATTTAGCCATTTTTCCATATTTTCTATATCATTCCAATCTGAGAGACTCTTATCCTCAATTTCTCCAAAATTTTGCTCCCAAAATCCCTCCAAGATTTCTGGCTCATGATTCGGATATAAAATAGACGCAGTTTCTCTACAGCGAATCGCTGGGCTACAAAAAACCCTTTCCACCTCTGGATAATCATAATTTTCTCTTAATTTGTGAAGTTCTGCTCTTCCCTCCTCCGACACTAGGGCATTCGTCCTACCACAAAAAACCCCTCTTATATTTCGATTTGTTAATCCATGTCTCACAAAATAAACTTTTATTTTTGCCATTTCTTCTCTCCTTTCTCTTTGCTCTTTTAAAATTTTAACCAAAAAATCTCATTCCCTGATTTCCAAGAATTTTCTCCTCTCATAATGACAAATGCTCTGATTTGTCAATTCTGTCAAAACCAATTCCTTCCTCATATAACCAAACTATTACTATTATACTGTGATTTCTTCTACGAGCATATTATAGCAGATACCATACTGCGGTGCAAACGGCCATGTAATAGTATACTCGATTTTATTCAACTTACGTCCTCTTATATCTCGTATTCCCTGATAAGCTCCCTCTATCGGCTCTATCTCTTCCACTCCTATCTCTCGCCTCTTCATCGCTGGTATCTCGATTTCTTGGCATCTTTCATACTCACATCCTATAAAGACTTTCTTTTTCGCATACTGAAATAATATATCGTGAAACTCAGGAATAAATCTCTCATCCTCCTCCACTAATCTCGCCGTGAAATTTGGCGACGAGATATGACCAATTATTTGTCTTAAATTTTTCTCAAAGGCTCTGTAAATATAGGAAAACATTGCCTGTAATTGACTATGCAAGCCAAAACAACAAATATAATCATATCTTTCTTCACCAAAACATCCCAAATATTTGCCTGACCTCTCACTCTCTCTTAAAAAATGCTCAAAGAGGTTAAGAGTGTATCTCTCAAATTCCTCCTTGGTTATCTCTCTTCCTCTTTGCCTAATAAAATCCCTTAATTCTTCGCAAAAAGAAATATACTCCTCCTCCCCAATCCCATTTAAGCTTTCTCCTCGGATTATAATCTTCTCCCTCTCGAAATCTGAGAGAGCGTATCTTTGCATAGCCTGTCTCATCGAGTTTTCATCATAGTCCATCAAAACAATACTAGAAAAATGCTTTACCAAAAGAGATAAATCCAAATCATTGCAGGATCCAGCTCCCAAAATCATCAATGTCGGGCTCTTCTCTTGTCTTATTTTTCCCCTTTCTCGCCCTTTATCCTTCTCTCCTCGTCTTATTTTCCCCTGTTCTTGCCCCTTATCCTCATCTTCCTGTCTTAATTTTTCTTCTCTACTTTCTATCTTTTCTTGCTCTTTTACTCTTTGGATCATATATTTTGTTAAACTCTCTCTATATTCCCTCCAATTCTCAAAGGCATTTGGAATCTCAAAATTTTTCTTTATCTCGTCATAGAGCATTCCTTCTCCTCCTCTTTAAAATTGTTTTTCTTCCAACGCAAATCGAAGTGTATGAAAATCAACTTTCTGCTCCTCTTTAAAACTATCTAAAATTTCCATCGCTCTATTTTTCACACGTCTTAGTAATTCTGTCTCTCGACTCTCACTCAGAATTTCTCCGCTCTTTTTCACACTCTCAGGGTAAATTCCATATTTTTCTAATTGTTCGCAGACATGATTCATCGTCTGCTCTGTATCACTAAAAAATTCACTTCCTCTGATACGAATAAACTGCCATCCAATTCGCTCTAATATCGTCTGTCTCTCCATATCGGAGCGAATCTGAGCCTCGCTGCTATGATATCTGTCGCCGTCACATTCAATTGCAATTTTATTTTCCTTATAAATCGCCACAATATCGAGTCGATACGCTCCAACTTTCCACTGCTGCCTAATATGATATCCTCTGGCCACCAGCCCCTTCGCCACTGCCTCCTCAAAAGGAGATTCCGCCTTCTTTTCTATCTCCTCTATCGTCTGCTCAAAAGCCTCTGGATTCGTCGCATAATCGAGCAATGTTTTTCTAATATCTCCCTCTTTTAAATCATTTGCCGCATCCAGTGAATTTACAACCCAAAGCTGTTCTCTTGCCCGGCTCGTGGCAACATTATAACGCTTTCGAGTCGAATCCTCCACGCCGTAGCCTTGTAACGTCAAAGGACCATCGTCCAATCTGCTATCTACCATACTTAAGAAAATAACATCTCTCTCATCTCCCTGAAAATGAGATGCATTTCCACAGAGAATCTTTCTTTTTTCGATTTCCTTTGCATCAATATATTTAAAAATAAGAGATAAGATTTTTCTCGCCTGCAAATCTCCAAGAAGAGAGATAACACCAAATGTTTTTCCCTCGTACTCTTTTTGCTCCATACAAGCCATCAAAATCGCCACGATATGCTCTGCTTCCCGCTCATTTTCTTTTCCCCGACCATTTCTCTGTCCATCCTCCACGCGGTAATTTATCACTGCTGGAAGCAGACTAGAACTGCTCGCATCTTTAAGCGGCTTAATTTTATAATCATAGGATAATCTATTGCTAAATCCGATAATCTCTGGCACACAGCGAAAATGCTCTCGGAGCATTAAAGACGGAAATGTCGTCGCTGCGATATCATAAAGAGAAGTTTTTATATTATATAAATGTGAGTTTGGTATTTTGTCAGCCAAATACATCTGCTCTAGATGATTCATCTTATCAAGCTCCACACCAACCCCCATCGGACTCACCTGCTTATCATCTCCGACAATAATTAATTTTCTTGCCATATAGGCGATGGCTAGGGCAGAGACGTCAGACTGACTCGCCTCATCTACAATAATAATATCAAACCGATTCACTCTCGGGTCTAAACTCTCAAGTGCTCGATTCATCGGCATAATCCATCCCGGCACAGCCTCCTGACATTTCGCCATCAGCTTTCTCGCCTCAGCTCTAAGCCTCGGCGCATTTTTTCCCGTGCCCTTTCCGATTTTCTTTACCGTCTGTTTCCACCCCTGCAAAGCCTGCTTCATATCAATATCACATTCCGTTTTCTTAAGCAGAGAATGCCATGCGCAAATCTCCGCATATTTTGCCGTCACATCGCGGTATCTTTTGCTCAGCTGCACACTCTCCTCTTGAAGCTTTCCAAACGGAGTTTTTACAATCTCTGCAAGAATTTTTGTATACTGTTTCCACCTCCATGCATCCTCGATATTATCTGGAACAATACTTCGTCCATGAATTCCCTCTCTGTCTTTAACCGCCTTCGCCCAGCTTGGCGCAACTAAATGAATTCGAGAAAGAATTTCCTCTCTCTCCTCTTGTAAATGATATTTTTCATACGTCTCCTCAAGCAGACCAAAGTATTTTGTATATTTTGATAAATTCTCCTCCTCGATTGCCTCTATTAATCCCCTGCAAGTTTCTGAGCTAACTCGTCTTTTCTCCTGTAAAACCCCCTTCATCCTCTCAAATTCATACTCTTCCCTTCGCAGAGAAAGCCCAAGCTGACATGCTCTACTGACAAAAGGAATACTGTTTTTTACAGCCGTCAAAATCTTATTGATTTCCTCAAGCTCAGAATCTAGAGTCGTAAATCCAAAAAGAATCGAAACTGGTAAATTGGCAGCTTCCATTTTTTGCACTAAATTAGAGTAATCCGTCTCATACCAGGAAATATAATACTCCATTTCTGGAATCCACTTACTCGCAATTCTCTCAGGCTCCAATGTATCAAGAGAGAAAAACTCTGGCACCTGATGGGGCGTCAACAATTCATCCCAATACCTCGCACATTGCTCCCTCTGCTTTGCTATCTCAATGCTATTTAAAATAATATTACAATCACTCTCTGACTGAATTTTATCTCCATTGATTTTCACCTCTTCCAAGACAATATTGAAATTTCGGTTAAAAAATAAGTCAAGTCCCGTTACCTTTCCTTTTTTCTCAAAAACTTCTCTCAATCTCTCTAGAATCGGGATATATTCCTCCTTATGGTCCTCATGTTCAAACCAAATCGTCTTGCCAAACTGCTCTGCGACGAGTTTCTCAGCCAAGCTGCAAGTCTTTTGAATCTGTCCTATCAATACCTCCCATCGTCTCTTATATGCCGTTCCTTTTCGTCCATCCGCAGCGGCATATTTCATCCACTCCTCAATCTGACCAAACTTTTGTATTTGTTTATTTAAATCATCTAAATTTTCCTGACTTGGAATATCCATATCAAAGCTTGCAAATTCTGTCTCAAAAGTTAACTGCCCTTTCCCTTTTCTTATAATCTTCCACTCTCTTTGCAACTCCAATTCTTCCAACTGACGCTCTAATTCCTTCTTTTTGGTATCGATTTTCTCAAATTCAGAAGGAGAAATAAGCTCAGTTGGTCTTGGCAACGCACAGTCCAACTCTCTCTCAGTCAAATCCGTGAGACTTTCATTGCTCGCATAAAGTTTCTCCAACTCCAAAAAACTCACTGGAAGGGGACAATAAGCCTTAATATCCCCTGGAATATACGATAAATCCTCTCTATGCTCTGCCACAAACTTAGCTGCATCAGAGACCGAGATTTTCTCCCCATTTAAATCAATCTCTCTATACTCATTTTGAATATTTTCAAATATTTTCCTTCTGATATGAGCCAAATCATCTATCACCTGTCTTCTCTCACCCGCTAAGGCTTCTCTCTCTTCCTCCAGCTCAAAAGAAGTATATTTCGACATATATTCCGTAATTGTATCAATTGATTTTTCCATATCTTCATTTGAATCATCCAAGACAGAGACGCAAAGTCCCTGAATTCCCCTCACTATCTTGTCTTTTAAGACAGTTAACGCTTTTTTCGTATGACTCGTCACGAGAATTGTCTTCCCCTGCGCAAGAAAATGTCCCATTAGATTGGCAATCGTATGCGTCTTTCCCGTTCCCGGAGGTCCCTGCACCAAGACGGCATTGTGAAGCTCAATCCTTCTCGCAATCTCGAGCTGCTCCTTATTTGCCTCCTTAGAAAGCAAGATATCCACACTTTCTCCGCCGACTGCGGCAAGCTGCTCCTCAATGCTCTCCTCCTTTCGATTTTCCAAAGGCTCAATCTTTCCACCGCTGACAATATCCGATAAATAAGATGGAATATCACCGACTTCCTCCAAGTTTTCAATGATTTGACTCACCACTTTTTGCGTGCCATCCACTCTTTTTCTAATAATAAACATCGGATTCCAGTACAAAAAAATACGATTCTCCTTCTCCCAGTCTTTCCTCTCTCCCTCTCTCGAAAAGAGACTCTCCGATGATAACTGATGCGCAAAGGACTGAAACAATTCCAAAGTATCCTCCCTATCCAGAGGATGATAATCCCTCTCCTTTAATTCATCAATGCAAGACGAAACGGCATCCTGGTTTATCCCATCCATCTCCTGGAATACTGTCGTATAAATCTCTGACTCGACATCCACATCTTCGATACAGATCGTATTCTCCTTCGGATAAAACACTAATTTCACACGGCGAGTGAGAATCGGATGATTTATCTCCTTCTTCTCTCTGTCTCTTAAAAATCCATTTGAGACAATCATCTCCAAAGACTCTGAGTCTCTCTCTAACTCAATATAAAGCTGATATAATTTTGTAAAAAATCTCCTTGTCTCATCGATAATAATCTGTCTCTTTACCCACTCCTCCCGCTCGCGAATCCAACTGACATAGGAATTAATACGATTACTATCTTCGAGGAAAAACTCAAGTATCTCGGCATTTTCTTTTTTCTCCGATTCCACCTCTTCCAAACAAAGCTTTTCCTCTTTTTCTCTCGGACTTAAAAGCTCATCCAATGTAATAAGACCAGTCTCTCCTTCTACTTCCTCCGGCTCTTCCATCTCCTCAATTTTTTCTACTATCTCACCAGTATCTGGATTTCTCCTCACAGCCTGATAGCAGGTAATTCCATTTTCAAAAGCATCCCATCCGTCTAAGAGCCATTCCCTAATACTGTCGTCCGGAGCTGGACAGGGAGTAAATTCCGGTTTATGGACAAGGAGCAATGCCTTCTCAAAGTCCGTATCATTTTCTTGCATATGGTCTCGGTAAAATATTTTGACATTCTCTTCATCCTTTGGAATTTGAGAAAATGCACATGACCAATCATATTCTTTCGTATCTAATATCGTCTTTTGCCTTAATGCTGTGATATCACGAATATATTTATACAGAGAAATAACCTTATTTATCTCATCTTCACTTGCTTTTTTTGGTGTTTGGTAGTTTTTATTATATTTATTATCGTAAATAACTTCACTCATATGTATCTCCTAAAGTTTCGCTTCCATAAATTATTGCACTATATCTATTGCTATTCTATCCTTTTCTCTCTTTTCTTTCAACTGTCTTTTTTCTGTATAGATATCTTGGACGATGGTGAGATGGATAGAGACGCTAAGAGAGCAGGCACATATCTCCTCCGCAAACACGTTCGTTCCCACGGTTTTTCGACATACGCTGATTTT
>JAUUSJ010000092.1 GCA_030841965.1 Blautia sp. | reverse complement strand
CAGCGTATGTCGAAAAACCGTGGGAACGAACGTGTTTACGGAGGAGATATCGGTTGGCTCTCTTCGCGTCTCCTTTCGCGTCTCCCTATTATACCTAACCCCTTCAATCATCCATTGTCTTTTACCGTTCCCTTTGAACTTTTTGGAGCTCTCATAATAAATTCATAGTAAAAGTCTATAAAAATTAAAAAAATTAAGTTTAGATTATGTAAAAAGTTTCAATTTTTTTGAAAATGCAATTTTTTTGTTTACAAACTGCAAAACATGTAGTATGATAGTCCAAGAACAGTCGAAGAGAGCAAAAGAAAAAGGATTGTTTCTATATGTCTATACTTACTTAATGAGCAATTTTTCTACAATTACTGAGAGGATTTGAGAAAAGATTGACTATAGATAGGAAAAAGCTGAGTAAGGCAGAACAGACGAGTGAAACTGGATTCAATATTTATTGCAAATCTGCTTGTCTGGACTTTTTCAATATTAAGAAGAGAGAAAGGTGATGGAATGATGAGTAAGGAAAATCAAAATATCGGATTATATCATTCGAGTTTTGAGCATGATAACTGTGGTATCGGTGCCGTTGTAAATATCAAAGGTAAGAAAAGCCATGAGACAGTTGTGAATGCGTTAAAGATAGTAGAAAACTTAGAACATAGAGCTGGCAAAGATGCCGAAGGAAAAACAGGTGATGGTGTAGGAATTCTGTTGCAGATTTCTCATAAATTCTTCTCCAAAGCCTGTGAATCCCTCGGCATTTTTTTGGGTGAAGAGAGAGATTACGGAATCGGTATGTTTTTCTTCCCACAAGATGAGTTAAAGAGAAATCAGGCAAAGAAAATGTTTGAGATTATCGTACAAAAAGAAGGACTTGAGTTTTTAGGCTGGAGAGAGGTTCCGACAAACCCATCCCTGCTTGGTCATAAGGCATTAAGTTGTATGCCATATATTATGCAAGGATTTGTAAAAAGACCAGAGGATGTCGAGCAAGGACTTGATTTTGACAGAAAATTATTCCTCGCAAGAAGAGTATTTGAACAGAGTAATGATAATACGTATGTTGTATCTCTATCTAGCCGAACAATCGTGTATAAGGGAATGTTCTTAGTCGGTCAGCTTCGTATTTTCTTTGATGACCTTCATAATGTAGATTATGAGTCGGCTATTGCATTGGTACATTCCAGATTTAGTACGAATACGACACCTAGCTGGGAGAAAGCACATCCATATCGTTTTCTTGTCCATAATGGAGAGATTAATACGATCCGAGGCAATGCCGATAAGATGCTTGCCCGAGAGGAAAATATGGAATCTGAGTACTTAAAGCATGAGATGCATAAAATCATGCCAGTCGTAAATCCGAATGGGTCTGACTCAGCGAGACTCGACAATACATTAGAGTTTTTAGTTATGAGCGGTATGGAGCTTCCTCTTGCAGTTATGATTACGGTTCCAGAGCCATGGCAAAATAACGATACATTGGATACGAAGAAAAAGGATTTCTATCAGTATTATGAGACGATGATGGAGCCTTGGGACGGTCCAGCGTCTATTTTGTTCACAGATGGAGATATCATGGGAGCAATTCTTGACAGAAATGGTCTTCGTCCATCCAGATATTATATTACATCGGATGACCAGCTTATCTTATCTTCTGAGGTTGGAGTATTGGAGATTGACCCAGCGAAGATTGTGAAGAAGGAGAGATTACATCCTGGAAAAATGCTTCTTGTCGACACCGTCAAGGGAAAGTTAATCGACGACGAGGAGATTAAGAATAAATATGCAAGACAACATCCATATGGAGAGTGGCTTGACAGTAATTTAGTTCACTTAAAAGATTTGAAAATTCCAAATCAAAAAGTGGAGGAGTATCCAGAGGAAGAAAGAGCAAAGCTCTTAAAGGCATTTGGATATTCCTACGAAGATTTAAAAACTGCTATTTTACCAATGGCGAGAGATGGCTCCGAGGCAATCGCAGCGATGGGTACGGATTCTCCGATTGCTGTTATGTCTAAGAAGAGACAGCCGCTATTTAATTATTTCAAACAATTATTTGCTCAAGTTACAAACCCACCTATCGATGCAATTCGAGAAGAAATTGTCACTTCCACAAGTGTCTATATCGGAAAAGGTGGAAACTTATTAGAGGCAATTCCAGAAAACTGCCATTTATTAAAGGTAAATAATCCAATCTTGACAAACACGGATATTTTAAAGATTAGAAATATGAAGGTCGAGGGATTAAAGGCGGCGGATGTTCCGATTACTTACTATAAGAATACACCGCTTGAGAGAGCTCTAAATCGTCTATTTGTCGAGGTTGACCGTGCTCATAGAGATGGAGCCAATATTATTATATTGACAGACCGCGGTGTGGATGAAAACCACGTAGCAATTCCTTCTTTGCTTGCAGTGTCTGCGGTACATCATCACTTGATTGATACAAAGAAGAGTACTTCTGTCGCGTTGATTCTTGAGAGCGGTGAGCCAAGAGACGTACATCATTTTGCGACATTGCTTGGATACGGCGCATGTGCTGTCAATCCATATTTGGCACAGCTTAGTATTAAGAAATTAATTGAAGATAATATGCTTCAAAAAGATTATTACGCAGCGGTTGAGGACTATAATAGTGCCATTTTGCACGGTATTGTAAAAATTGCATCTAAAATGGGAATTTCCACGATTCAGTCCTATCAGGGTTCCCAGATTTTCGAGGCAATTGGTATTAGCAGCGAGGTAATCGAGAAATACTTTACGAATACAGTAAGCCGTATCGAGGGTATTACATTAAAAGATATCGAAAATGATGTGGATGCTCTTCATACACAGGCATTTGACCCACTTGGACTTGGAAATGACCTGACACTTGAGAGTGTCGGCTCTCATAAATTCAGAAGTGGAAAGGAAAAGCATTTATATAATCCTATGACAATCCACTTATTACAACAGTCCACAAAGACGGGAGATTATAATTTATTTAAACAGTATACAGAGGCTATCGACAAAGAATTAGAGCCAGGAACTCTTCGAGGTTTAATGGAATTTAACTATCCAGAAAAGGGAGTTCCAATCGAGGAAGTAGAAAGTGTCGACTCCATCGTAAAACGATTTAAGACAGGTGCGATGTCCTATGGTTCTATCTCACAGGAGGCACATGAGACGTTGGCGATTGCGATGAATATGCTTGGCGGTAAGTCAAACAGTGGTGAAGGTGGAGAGAGTCTTGAGAGACTTACTATCGGAAAAGACGGCTTAAACCGTTGTTCTGCTATCAAGCAGGTTGCATCTGGACGTTTCGGCGTTACATCGAGATATCTGGTAAGTGCAAAGGAAATTCAGATTAAAATGGCGCAGGGTGCAAAACCTGGTGAGGGTGGACATTTGCCAGGAGGAAAGGTATATCCTTGGATTGCGAAGACGAGACATTCTACTCCAGGAGTAAGCTTAATCTCACCACCACCTCATCATGATATTTATTCTATCGAGGATTTGGCACAGCTTATCTATGACTGTAAAAATGCCAATAAAGACGCGAGAATCTCTGTCAAGTTAGTGTCTGAGGCGGGTGTTGGAACAGTCGCAGCAGGTGTTGCAAAAGCGGGTGCACAAGTTATTTTAGTATCTGGATACGACGGAGGAACTGGTGCCGCTCCTAGAACATCGATTTATAATGCAGGTCTTCCATGGGAGCTTGGTCTCGCCGAGACACATCAGACATTAATTAAGAATGAGCTTCGTAATAAGGTTATATTGGAGACGGACGGAAAATTAATGACAGGACGTGACGTGGCAATCGCTGCCATCTTAGGAGCAGAAGAATTTGGATTTGCGACAGCTCCACTTGTAACGATGGGATGTGTTATGATGCGTGTCTGTAATATGGATACTTGTCCAGTCGGCGTCGCAACTCAAAATCCAGAGCTTAGAAAGAGATTTAAGGGAAAACCAGAGTATGTTGTAAACTTTATGAGATTTATCGCCGAGGAACTTCGAGAACATATGGCAAAATTAGGTGTTCGCACAGTTGACGAGTTAGTCGGTCAGTCTCATCTCTTAAAGCCAAATGCTCTTGCCAAGGAACTAAATGTAGATTTGAGCAATATATTGAATAATCCATTTGAGAAAGTGGGACCAAAAATCGAGTACGCAAAGAAAAATGTATATGATTTTGAGTTAGAAAAAACATTAGACGAGAAAGTCCTGATGAAGAAGTTTAAGGGAGCTCTTGAGAGAAAACAGAAAAAGACAATTGAGCTTGATGTCACGAATATTGACCGTGCATTTGGAACAATTTTTGGTTCTGAGATTACAAAGCGCTACCACAATACTTTGGAGGATGATACGTTCACAGTAAAATGCCACGGCGCCGGCGGTCAAAGTTTTGGAGCCTTTATTCCAAAGGGACTCACTCTTGAGTTAATCGGAGATAGCAACGACTATTTTGGAAAAGGCTTATCAGGAGGTAAATTAATTGTCTACCCAAGACCAGAGAGCAAGTTTAAGGCGGAGGAGAATATTATCATCGGTAATGTCGCATTCTACGGCGCGACAAGCGGAAAGGCATTTATCAATGGTATCGCAGGAGAGCGTTTCTGCGTTCGTAACTCTGGTGCAGTTGCAGTTGTCGAGGGTGTCGGAGAGCATGGATGTGAGTATATGACAGGTGGCTGTGCGGTTATTATCGGACCAGTCGGCAAGAACTTTGCGGCCGGTATGAGCGGTGGAATCGCATATGTTCTAGATGAGGAGACGGACCTATATACGAAGGTAAATAAACAATTAGTTTCCCTAGAAACTGTGACGGCCAAATACGATGTACTAGAACTTAAGGCTTTGATAGAGGAACATGTAGCTTGCACAAATTCCGCAAAGGGAAAAGAAATATTAGAGCATTTTGAAGAGTATCTGCCTAAATTTAAGAAAATCATTCCTCATGATTATCGACATATGATGCATAGCATTGTTCGCATGGAGGAGAGAGGACTTAGCAACGAGCAGGCGCAAATCGAGGCGTTCTACGCAAATAAAAGAGGATAGGAGGAGAAGAAGATGGGAAAGCCAACAGGTTTTTTAGATTATGAGAGAAAAAACAATAAGGCAGTTGAGCCAAAAGATAGAATTAAACATTTTAATGAATTCCATACTCCGCTATCTGCAAAAGAAAGACAGATACAGGGAGCAAGATGTATGGACTGCGGTGTGCCATTTTGCCAGTCAGGTATGCTTATCGGCGGTATGGCGTCTGGATGTCCGTTAAATAACCTAATTCCAGAGTGGAATGACGCAATTTATCATGGAAACTGGGCTGAGGCATATAAGAGATTAAAAAAGACAAATCCTTTCCCAGAGTTTACAGGAAGAGTTTGTCCAAATCCTTGTGAGGTGGCATGTACCTGTGGATTAAACGGTCCTGCCATCTCCATCAAGGAGAATGAATACAGTGTCATCGAGTATGCATACTCTCATGGCTTAGTAAAACCAAAGCCACCCGAAATCAGAACAGGTAAAAAAGTAGCCGTTATCGGCTCCGGTCCTTCTGGACTTTCCGCAGCTCAGGCATTGAACCAGAGGGGTCATCTTGTGACCGTATACGAGCGCTCAGACAGAATCGGCGGACTCTTAATGTACGGAATTCCAAATATGAAGTTGGAAAAGCATATTATTGACAGGCGTGTAAATATTATGAAGGAAGAGGGCATTGAATTTATCACGAACACGAATGTGGGAGTAGATATTAAGGCGAGCGAATTGTTGAAACAATACGATAGCATTGTCTTAGCTTGCGGTGCCTCAAATCCGAGAGATTTAAAGGTAAAGGGAAGGAAGTCAAATGGAATTTATTTTGCCGTTGATTTCTTGAAGGCTACGACGAAAAGTCTCTTAGATTCAGGATTAAAGGATAATCAGTATATCAGCGCAAAAGGCAAGAATGTATTAGTAATCGGTGGCGGCGATACAGGAAATGACTGTGTGGGTACTTCCATCCGCCACGGAGCGAAGAGTGTCACTCAGCTTGAGATGATGCCAAAACTCCCAGATGAGCGAGCAGAGAATAACCCATGGCCACAGTGGCCTAGAATCTGCAAGACAGATTACGGTCAGGAAGAGGCTATCGCAGTTTTTGGAAAGGACCCTCGTGTTTATCAAACGACAGTTAAGGAATTCATCGCCAATGATAAAGGAGATGTATGTAAGGCTAAGATTGTAAAACTTGAGTCCAAAAAAGACCCAAAGACAGGACGTATGAATATGGTGGAGATTGCAGGCAGTGAGTATGAGATTCCAGTTGATTTGGTTTTAATTGCAGCAGGATTTTTAGGTAGCCAATCTTATGTGACGAGTGCGTTCGGAGTGGAGGTCAATGAGCGCACGAATGTAAGGACAAAACCAGGGATGTATAAGACAAATGTGCCTAAGGTGTTTGTCGCAGGAGATATGCATCGAGGACAGTCGCTAGTTGTATGGGCCATCCGTGAGGGAAAAGAGGCGGCAAGGGAAGTAGACCGTTGTATGATGGGATATACGAATTTATAGTGGTAATTGATAGATAAAGGAAGAACAGTCTAGTCGCAGAGATGGGTGGCTAGGCTGTTTTTTTGAGGAAATTGATGGTTTGAATGGAGATAGACGCTAAGAGAGGAAGCCAATATATGCCCCGTAAACACGTTCGTTCCCACGATTTTTCGACATACGCTGATTTTTGCCGCCTCCCGCAAACTCGCAGCTACGCTGCTCAAACAGTGCTCCAGCGGCAAAGCTAAGTATATCGAAAAATCGCTCCACTCTCTATCGTTTTCGGGGCATATATTGGCTCCCTCTCTTGGCTGGGTATTGGCAAAACTGTTGGGAGCGATTGTCCTGAAGGCATTCTTTATACTTTATGGACTTTTGCTCGGATAGCACATTTTTCTCTAGTATTTTTCTCATTTCTCGTCTATAATAAAGAAAACGGTTGTTAATAAAGGTGAGGAAGGAGCGAGAGCAATGAATCGACTGCTTGGACATTTTAGCACAATCACACATCATAAAATTTTGGTCGGAAAAACCTGTTTCCGTGTCGGTCTATACAAGCAAGGCCTACTACATGATTTATCCAAATATTCCCCCGTAGAATTTTTTGCTGGTGTGAAATACTACCAGGGATTTCGAAGTCCAATCTATAAGGAGAAGCTAGAAAAAGGATACTCAGAAGGATGGCTTCATCATAAAGGGCGAAATAAGCATCACTACGAATATTGGATAGACTTCTCCCCAGAGCCAGGAAAAGGTCTGGTAGGAATGAAGATGCCGAAAAAATACGTCGTGGAGATGTTTATTGACCGTGTCTGCGCTGGAAAAATTTACCTAAAAGACAAATTTACGACAAGCAATCCAATTCAGTACTATGAGCAGGGAAGAGATTTCTGTATCATACATCCAGAAACAGAACGATTGCTTTTACATTTACTCCGTATGTACGAAAAAAAAGGAGAAGAATATACATTACGTTATATTAAAAAAGTAGTCCTAAAAGATAAAAATGCCGATTATTAGAATTTTTTCTTGATATTTGCATATAATTAAGTTATAATTCTATTATAAATAAAAGAGCCTGGGGTGTTCGATACGCCTGCTATTTTGAACCTACATGAATTTTTTGGGATTTCGATATGAATAAGTCTATGTCAGGCCTTCTTAGAGTATAGCACACAAAGGAAGACAGAAGCTTAACTGGGAAAACCCCCCTAGCGTAGCTAGGAGTCAAAATTGCAGGAAACGGCATTTTGGGTTTTTTTATTTGTAATGAAATGATATGAGGAAATCCTGCCTTTTTGGTATGGGATGGATACAATAAAACTAAAAATTCAGAATATAATGAAGTAATAATAAAGGAATTGAGAAAGCTTAGAGAATATCTAAGCTTTTCTTTTTGAAATATCATAAAATAAAGAGAAAGTAGACAAAATATTCAGAAATATAAAATCGTGAAAGTTTGATGTCCTTGATTGACATAGCGAGACAGATTGATTATAATTTGGTGTGAACATAAATTTATTGTGAAGATAGAGATTAAGATAGAAGATAATAAAACAAAATGCAATATCTAAATTGTATGATACCAGGGTCAAAAGGTCTAAAATCCGATGAAAGCTTGCTTGCAAGAGGATTTTTGAACTTGGGACCCGCCAAAAACATGAATAAGTAGCCATTTTTCGGAGAAAAATGAGCGGATTATGAATGTTTTTGAGAATTGCGGGAGCACATTGTGCGGAGCAATTCGGTATCATAGGGGTCAAAAGACCTTTTGAACCCAACATCATTGTATTTTTTAAAAAAATATAATAAAAAATATAATATTAGTATAGGAATAATAAAAAAATATGCTATACTATAAAAAAAGATACTGTGGATATTATTAAAAGTAACAGAGGGAGGAGCTTTGGAGGATTCATATGAAGATAAATTTGAAATTAACGAAAAAATCAGTAGATAAGAAAAAAGCATTGAGGATTGGGCTAATTGGTCTGGGAGTATTAGTATTAAGTGGGGTCGTGTTCTTGGTATTGAATACTTTCTTTGGCAATCAGCTTTCAAAGGAGAAGGTGTATGTAGATTCCGTTAAGACATTAGTCAGTATGGGTGATGTGAGTGGTGCGATGAATCGGTATGCGGGTGTTGTGGAACCACAAGATACATGGAATATACAAAAGGACTCGGATAAGAAAGTAAGTGAAGTGTTTGTAAAAGAGGGACAGACTGTAGAGAAGGGAACGAAATTATTCTCTTATGATGTAGAAGATACGCAGATGAATCTAGAGCAGGCCAGATTAGAGGTCGAGAGAATTCAAAATGATATTACTTCCATGCAGAGTCAGGTTACTACTTTGCAGCAGGAGAGGGCACAGGCGAATTCCGACGACCAGCTAGATTATACAATTCAGATTCAGAGCACACAGGCAAGCATTAAGAAATCAGAATATGAGCTCCGCTCCAAATCAGCAGAGGTTACAAAGCTTGAGAAATCTATCTCCAACTCAGTAGTTGAGAGTAAGATGAAGGGAGTCGTACAGACGATTAATGTGGATGACGATTCCAGCAGTAGTAGCAGTGATTCCTCCTCCTCGGATAGTAATGTACTGATGTCTATATTGGCGACAGGTGAGTACAGAGTAAAGGGTACAGTCTCTGAACAGAATGTATATACGATTGAGGCGGGAGCGAAGGTGATTGTCCGTTCTCGTACAGATGATAAGGCGATGTGGAAGGGAACACTTCAAGCGGTAGATACAGAGAAGCCAACTTCTAATAGCTCAGATGATGAGGAATCTACCTCCACAGACAGTGCAACGCAATCCTCCACCTATCCATTTTATGTACAGTTATCTTCCTCCGACGGTTTAATTTTGGGACAGCATGTTTATATCGAGCCAGATGTAGGACAGGCAGACCAGAAAGAAGGCTTATGGCTCCCATCTTATTATTTTGTGACAGATGGAACGCAGAGATATGTATGGGTTGCAGGCGATAATGATTTGCTTGAGAAGAGAAATGTCACGGTCGGAGAATATGACGATAGTCAAGATACGTATGAGATTGTGTCAGGATTGACGGAGGAAGATTATATTGCTTTTCCATCCGCTAATTTGCAGGTGGGAATGGGAACCACGAAGAATCCAGATGAAGCCACAGTAGATGTTGAGGAGAATAATGTAGAAGATATCTCGGATGAGGAAGGTCTGGAGAATGACGAGCTGGATGATACGACAGATTCTGCAGATGACGAAGTGATAGATGATGAGATTTTAGATGAGGAGTCTGTAGATAGTACAGATTCTACAGATGAGACAAGCGATTCTACAGACGAGGCAATTGATTCTACAGATGAAGTGCAAGGAGACGCTGGCGTGGATGACGGCTTGGATACTCAGTCTGTAGAGAGCGAGGATAACTCCGATAGTACAGATACCGAAGAGACGATAGAAAATGAAGATTCCGATATTAATGCACCGGATGACAGTGAGTAGTGGAGGTGCGTTATGATATTAGAATTAAAAGGAATTTATAAAGATTATATTCAAGATAAGATGGTAGTCCCTGTGTTAAAGGATATCAACCTCAATGTCGAGGAGGGAGAGTATGTGGCAATTATGGGACCATCTGGTTCAGGAAAGACAACTTTGATGAATATTATAGGATGTCTGGATAAGCCGACTAAGGGAGAATTCTTTCTGGACGGAAGAGATGTATTAAAATGCAAGGAAAATGAGATGTCTGACTTGAGACTAAAGTTTATCGGATTTGTATTCCAAAACTTTAATCTTCTTCCAAGACAGACTGCGCTAGATAATGTATCGTTGCCACTTAGTTATGCGGGAGTTCCAAGAGCTAAGAGAAGAGCCATTGCGGCGCAGGAGTTAGAGAGAGTGGGACTGGGAGACAGGATGAAGTTTCAGCCCAATCAGCTGTCTGGTGGACAAAAGCAGAGAGTTGCCATAGCAAGAGCACTTGTGAATAAGCCGAAGATTTTGCTGGCGGATGAGCCGACGGGAGCGTTGGATACAAAGTCAGGGGAACAGGTAATGGAATTATTTCAGCGTCTGAATGACGAGGGAGTAACCGTTGTCATGATTACACATGACCCTGATATAGCGGAGCATGCAAGAAGAATTGTATATATTCGTGACGGTGAGATTGTAAAGGAAAAGATAAAGGAACAGGGAAAAAAGGATAATTCTGAGACAAAGTCACAAAAGGAGGAGGCAATCTAGATGAAAGTATCATTGAGAAAGAGTAAAAAAAAGATTATTGCTGTCATTATACTCGTCTTAGTGATTGCCGCTCTGATAGCTGGAGGAGTTGCTTTTTATAAATACCGTCAAGCGAATAATACGGTGGAAGTAGTTCCTGTGGGAAATATAAATATGTACGTGGGCGAATCGAGCAATGAAGAGATTAGTGGATATGTCACGGCGACAAAATCACAGGAAGTTGTCTTGAGCAGTAATCAGATAGTGAAAGAAGTACTTGTAAAAAAGGGACAGAAGATAAAGGCTGGAACAGATTTGCTTCGACTTGATACAGAGGAAGAACAGATAGATTTGGAATTAAAAGGATTAAGCATCCAAGAGATTCAGCAAAAAATAACTAAGCTGACGAAGGAACTGACAGAGATTCAGTCGGCGACAGTAATTTCTGACACGGCCAATGCCAATGGAACGGCAAGCTTTCAAAGAGGCAGTACGAGCAGCACAAGGAGCACGAGAAGTACAAGGAGTACAGAAAATTCTGAAAACCAGTATACGGCGGAGGAAAAGCAGCAGTTAATTGCAGAAAAGCAAAATGAGTTAAGCAGTCTGCAGATTGATTTAAAAGAGGCGAATTTAGAGTATACGAAGTTGCAAAAGGAAATTCAAAATGCGACAGTGAAAAGTACAATCGATGGAACAGTAAAATCCATAGCAGACCCAAGCACATACACTTCTGGAAAAGGAAAAGTCTTTTTGAAGATAGTGAGTGCGGATGGACTTTATCTTCAGGGCAGTGTGAGTGAGTTAAAGCTAGATTCAATTCAAGTCGGAGATGAGCTTACTGCTCAGTCGTGGGAGACGGGAGAAGAGTTTAGTGCAAAGGTGACAGAGATTTCCACTTACCCTGTGAATGGCAATGATATGTCAGATGGAACAGGGAATCCAAATTCCTCGTATTATCCTTTTAAGGCCTATATAGAAGATACAGATTCGGTGAATAACGGCGAGTATGTCACGATTACTCTCGGAGATGGCAGTGTATCGTCGGGAGAGGACGGAGTATTCTTACCTCCAGCTTATATTCGCAAGGATGGAAGCCGCAGTTATGTATATTTGCAGGGAGAGGATGGTTTATTAGAAAAGAAATACATCAAGACTGGAAAGAGTTCTTACGGAGTTTCCGTGGAAGTTTTGGAAGGTGTTACGCTGGATGATTATATTGCATTTCCTTACGGAAAGAATATAAAAGAGGGCGCTAAGACAAAAATATCAGAAGATGGAGGAATGGATTATGTTGGAGAATATTAGACTGGCCTTTCAGGGAATTTGGTCGCATAAGATGAGGTCCTTTCTCACGATGCTTGGTATTATTATCGGTATAGCGTCAATTATCTCCATTGTCTCCACAATTAAGGGAACAAATGAGCAGATTAAAAATAATCTGGTGGGCTCTGGTAATAATACGGTCGAGGTAAAGCTCCAAGAGAGCAATATGGACTATGAGATGGATTATAATGGTATTCCAGAGGGAGTTCCAGTTTTAACAGAACAAAATAGGGATAGCATCCTGGATATTGATAATGTAGAGAATGTATCGTTTTATTTACAGAGAACGACATATGATGCAGTATACTACCAAGATACAGTTTTAAGTGGTGGAACTGTGCTTGGAATCGATACTCATTATTTTGACACGGTGGGATATCAGGTAAAGCAAGGAAGAAGTTTAGTTGCGAAGGACTATGAAGAGTACAGGAAAGTAGTAGTTATCGACACAGAAACAGTGGATAATATCTTCTCCGATGAAAATCCACTTGGAAAGACATTGGAGATTAAGGGAGAGCCTTTTACTGTAGTCGGTGTTATGGAAAAGCAGACCTCCTCAGAGCCAGTTATTAATAGTATTGAGGATTATAATAATTATATGGGTACACAGACTGGAACAGTATTTATACCAGATTCTCTCTGGTCTGTTATATACGGATATGATGAGCCGCAAAATGTTGTTGTAAAGGCGAATGATACAGAGACGATGAGTCAAGTCGGAAGAGATACAGAGACATTATTGAATGAGGGAATTGCTGAGGGAGAAGATTCCATCAGCTATAAGGCAGCGGATGTCTTAGAGACAGCCAGAAGACTTCAAGAGTTGAGCGCAACGACGAATAATCAGCTTGTTTGGATTGCGAGTATCTCGCTCTTAGTAGGTGGTATCGGTGTCATGAATATCATGCTTGTATCTGTCACGGAGCGTACAAGTGAGATTGGTCTGAAAAAGGCGATTGGTGCGAGAAAGAGCAAGATTTTAATTCAGTTCCTGACAGAGGCGTCTGTGTTAACAAGTCTTGGAGGAATCGTTGGAATTATCGTAGGTATTATTATGGCTGAGGCGATATCAAGGTTGACATCAACTCCAGTTGCAATTAGCGGACCAGCCATTTTAGTTGCATTTTTATTCTCGATGTTGATTGGTATTATATTTGGAAGTTGGCCATCTATAAGAGCGGCGAACCTCAATCCGATTGATGCGTTAAGGCATGAGTAAATAAAAGAAAAGCTTTCAAAAGTATAAGAGTATCTTTTGAAAGCTTTTTTGATTTATAAGGGGATATTGGAAAAGAGAGTTCAGACAAGAGATAATGTCTTGAAAAATTTTATATTTTCCGACATCCTCTTTATTTTATGGATAATTTATGATAAGATAAAATCAAAAAACGTCAAAATCACGCAGAAAATTTCGGGATTATTAAAATAACCGCAAAATATTGATTGAAAATGAATGAAATATGATAAAAACTGCTTGACTTTGACTGAAAATGATGATATTATAAAGGAGAAGTGAGGAAGAAATGTTAACAGAGGAAAGACAACAGCTAATTTCAAAATTATTAAGTGAAAAAAAGACAGTTACAGTGACTGAGCTGACCGAAGCGTTACAGACTTCAGAGTCTACGATACGAAGAGACTTGAATATGATGCATAAGCAGGGCAAGTTAATTAAGGTTCACGGCGGAGCGACAGTGAGGGAGTATTCTATGATGACGGTGGAGCAAGATATGTCCGTGAAATCATTGATTCATCTTGAGGAGAAGAAAAAGATTGCTCAGTATGCGGCAACCTTGATTGAACCAGGGGATTTTGTCTATATTGATGCGGGCTCCACGACCGAGATTTTCGTAGATTATATTGAGCAGCCAGCGGAATTTGTCACAAACGGGATTAATCACGCAAGAAAGTTAACAACAAAGGGATTTCGAGTTCATTTGTTGGGCGGAGAATATAAACTGTCCACAGAGGCTATGATAGGAATAGAGGCATTTCAATCCCTGTCAAAGTATCATTTTTCAAAAGCCTTTATGGGAACGAATGGAATTTCCATGCAGGGTGGTTATACAACACCAGATATCGCAGAGGCATGTGTAAAAGGCGAGGCGATAAAGAGAGCCTATCAGGCGTATGTTCTGGCAGATTATTCTAAGTTTAATATGGATTCCTGCATTACTTTTGCAAAATTAAAGGACGCACAGATTTTGACAGATAAGAAGCCTGTGCAAAACTATGAACATTATACGATTGTGAAGGAGGTATAACGATGATTTATACAGTTACTTTTAATCCAGCATTGGACTATGTAATTAAGGTGGACAAGTTTGAGACAGGAATTGTAAATCGAGTTTTTCAGGAGAATATATTCTTTGGCGGAAAGGGAATTAATGTATCCGTCATATTGAGAGAGTTGGGGTTTGACAGTGTGGCTCTCGGATTTACAGCAGGATTTACGGGAAAGGCACTCGAGGATGGAATTAAGGCGCAGGGAATCACCTCTGATTTTATTCATTTGGATAACGGAATGACAAGAATTAACGTAAAGATGAAATCAGATAATGAGACAGAGATTAACGGAATGGGACCAGATATTCCAAAGGAAGCGATTGACGAACTTTTTGCGAAGCTCGATAAGCTAAGAGAGGGAGATGTATTAGCACTCTCAGGAAGTATTCCACAGACATTGCCAGAAGATATCTACGAGCAGATTATGGAGAGATTGCAAAATAAGGGCGTCCTGATTGCGGTAGATGCGACAAAGGATTTATTATTAAATGTACTAAAATACCATCCATTTTTGATTAAGCCAAATAATCATGAGCTTGGAGAGATGTTCCACGTAGAGCTGAAATCCGATGAAGATATTATTTATTATGCAAAAGAATTACAAAAGCAGGGAGCGAAAAATGTATTAATCTCTATGGCAGGAGACGGAGCCATCCTTGTGACAGAGACGAACGAGGTTGTCAAGATGGGAGTGCCAAAGGGAGAGATTAAAAATTCTGTGGGAGCTGGAGATTCTATGGTAGCAGGATTTTTAGCTGGATATTTAAAGACAGGAAGTTATGAGCAGGCATTAAAACTTGGAACAGCCTCTGGAAGTGCAACGGCATTCTCGGAGGGATTGGCGAAGAGAGAGTATATCGATGAACTCTTGAAAACTCTGTAAACCGAATAGATTGAAAGAAAGAAGAGGATAATGTAAAATGAATTTGTGAAAACATTTTGCATTATCCTCTTTTTGATTGACAGTATAAATTGAGGAATGATACAATAGGAAAAATGCACGAAGAGGGAGGAAGGCATGAGAAGACAAAAAAGGAGCTTGATGATTTTTCTTGTACTTATTTTTCTCTGTTTGTTCACAGGATGTGGAGCGTTAGATGTATTTGGGAAGACAGAATTGCCAAGGATAGACACGCAAAAGGAGCTCTGCGAGTTTGTACAAAATAAACTAAAATCAGGACAGGAAGAGATAAAAGCGTACGTCTCCACAGATATTACAGAGGAAGACTTAGCAAAGTTAAATCAATATATAGATGGCTATTATGGAAGCGTTAATGAGTATAGCTATAGAAATTCTCTCAATAGAGGCTATTATAGCGTTGTATTCTACGCTGAGATTTCAGATAATTATTATGCAGAGCGAATTGTTCAGGGAAAGCTTTCAAGGAGCAAGGCGACGAATGAGGCAGTAAAGCTGGCTGATAAAGCAGAGGAAATATTAGAAAAAGTAATAGAAGATGGCATGACGGATTATGAGAAGGAGATGGCGATTCACGATTATATCGTCTCTCACGGAGAGTATGGATATATAAAGGGAAAGAATAAGGAGCAGTCCTATCAAGCGTATGGAATTTTAGTAAGGGAAAAAGGAGTATGTCAGGCATACGCCGAGGCGACGCAGCTCTTACTTAACTTATCCGACATTAAGAGCAAAATCATAGTAGGAACAGATAAGGAAAAGGGAGAAAACCACGCCTGGAATCTCGTAGAATTAGATGGAGATTGGTATCATCTAGATACCACATGGGATGACCCAGCACCCGACAGAGAGGGAAGAGTTTTATATACCTATTTTAACTTGACCGATGAGCAGATGTCGAGAGACCATGACTGGGACGAAGATATGTATCCAAAAGCGACGGCAGAAAAGTATAATTACTATGAAAAAGAGGAAATTTGTTTTAAGACACAGTCAGAGGCGAAAGACTATATAAGAGATTTAGTAGTATCTGAGCATGCCATGACGATTGATTTTATGGTTGAGGATTACACAAAGGATAAATACGATGACGAATGGGGAAGTTTTTTATGGGAAACAGGAATCGTAAAATCAATCTCCTACGAGATATATGGAAGTGGCAAGAAAGTTGGCTTTCGCTTTTATATAGAGTATGATGAATAGAAAGAAAATTTATGTTTGAGGATGTGGAGGTAGACGCTAAGAGAGTAGGGGACAGACGCAAAGAGAATTGTGAAGGTAGACGCAAAGAGAATCCGTCGATATGTCCTCGAAAAACACGTTCGTTCCCACGGTTTTTCGACATACGC
>JAUUSJ010000310.1 GCA_030841965.1 Blautia sp. | reverse complement strand
GGAGCCTTCGCCTGTTTTCAGTCAGGATTGCGGACTTGTTTCGCAATTACCTAAAGGTACAATATTATTGCATGCGTATCCGACCGGCATTGCTCTATAGGACGAGTTTCCTGTTTTAAATATTCCTCAAACTCCTCTGCACATAACTTCTTGTTCTCCTCCATTCCACTGCGCAGCGCAACATACAAACGCCTCATATAACTTTCCACATCATTTTCATCTTTCCAATACTGAATATATTCCGTATAGTTTTCCTTTACATTAACAGGACTATTATCTGTATATATATCGGAAAGGTTTCTTATAGCCTGTTTTTTCCCCACTCTTCCCCATTCCGCACTCTTTACAACCTTTCCCGCTCCAATCCTCAATCTTATATTCTGAAATATCTTTGCTATCGAAACAACTTTTTCCAGTCTTCTTTGAAACCACGCAGCATTCTCCTCCGAGCCTTTATATTCTATAACGAAAATAAGCATCCCGCTTTCTCCCTCAGCCACCACAACTTTGTGATCTAAAAAAGTACTATTCAATATCTCTTCTATTCTATTTTTGCACACCTCATAATCATAACGTTCAATATCTCGCATTTCACACGCACATACCCTGCATGCTTCGCCTTGGAAAAAGGGGATCTCTTTCTCTCTGCCCACACATTTTTTTGCATCCACTTCACACTGCTCAATTATTTTTTTCACTGCTCTAGGCAATTCTAAAAAAAAATCGTTTTTCACTACAAAATCAGAAACCTGAAATTTTATTGCCTGTTGTGCATATGTAAAATCACTATATGCCGTCAAAATGATCACTTTAATATCCGGAAATCTTTCATTAAGCATTCCGATTAATTCCATTCCATCCATAATCGGCATCTTTATATCTGTTATTATAATATCTACATGTATTTTTTCTTCTTCTAAATATTTCAACACTTGCGCGCCATTTTGCATAGAAGCGCAAACTTTACATCCAAGCTTTTCCCACTCTATTAATTCCACAATTCCTTCCCTGATATTTTTTTCATCATCCGCAACAATAACATTATACATTTTCTTCTCTCTCCTCAATCGGTATCTTAATGTAAATAGTGGTGCCTGTATTTATTTTGCTCTTAATTTTAATCCGGTACTCTTCTCCATAAATATGTCGAAGTCTTAAATCTACATTTTTTAGGCCTATTTTTTCTCTTGACGAACCGTTCTCAGCCTGTTCAAGTGAATTAAAATATTCTTTCACATCAAACCCCGCTCCATTATCCTGAACCGTCACAAGCAAATCCGTCCCCATTTTTTTTAATACAATTCGTATCACACCCTCGTTTTCTATATTTTCAATCCCATGAATCACCGCATTTTCCACAATGGGCTCAATCACAAATTTGGGTATAATACTCTTTTTTAGTTCTTCATCCTCAACAATAATTTTATAAAAAAATCTACCCTCAAATCTCATTTTCTGAAGATATAAATAGAATTCTGTATATTCAAGTTCTTCTCCCACTGTGATTCTATCAACATTGTTCGTATAAATACTGGCTCGCAAAAGTGCGGACAATTTCGATACCATTTTATAGATTGTTTCGTTCCCACTTCTCTTCGCTTTAATTTGTATTGTCAACAATACATTAAAAAGAAAATGAGGATTCATCTGATGTTGAAGAAACCTTATTTCCATTTCATTAAGCAATATCTGCGACTCATATTTATTGCGAATCAACTCCCTTAGCTCATCCATCATTTCATTAAATGCTCGGCCCAGACTATTTATCTCTGCATTTTTATATTCTTTGATCCGAATATCATAATTTCTATTCCGCACACTTTCCATCGCATGTATAAATTCATTTAGAAATCCCGTTGATTTCAAACTAATTACAACAGCTGCAATAAGACATATTATAATCAGCATAACCCCCAAAATGATATACGTCCGTATCCCTTCCAAAACTTTTTTTATCAGTAAACTTTGTGGATAAAGGTGAACAAGGCGTACTCCCTTTCCCAAATTTTCCACTTCTCTGGAAGTCATCATATATGTTTCGTTCAAATAGACTTCCCCCGTCTCCCTTAATTAAAGATATTGTTGGGTAAAAAAGAAAGGTCAGTCGATTT
>JAUUSJ010000091.1 GCA_030841965.1 Blautia sp. | reverse complement strand
AAATCAGCGTATGTCGAAAAACCGTGGGAACGAACGTGTTTTTAGAGGATATATCCACTTCCTCTCTTGGCGTCTCCCCATTCCAACCAAAAAAGAACCTCCCCAAACCGTATCAAAACAGTTTAGAAAGGTTCTCCATTCTTCTTTTTTATTTTTTACAAATCAGTATCATCATAATCGCTCGAATGCCAGGAAGGAATATCTATCGTTCTATCTTCATCTAAGGAATCGTCGATATCTCCCTCTGTCTCGTCCGCTGACGACTCATATCCGTCTTCAAACTTCTCTGCCTTTGCGTCCATGACAGAATCCATTCCCGCTGGCTCGCTATAATACATCGGCAAGAAGAGGCTCTCAAACTCAGCCTGGTCAATTCTCTCCTTCGCAATCAGCAATGCCGCACATCGATGCAAAATATCTTTATTATCTAATAAAATCTGCTTCGCATCTTCATAACATTCTCCCACGATTCTCTTCACCTCATCATCAATCTCAGAGGCGACCTCCTCTCCGTAGGATTTGGAATGTCCAAGGTCACGGCCTAAGAATACCTCGCCGCCGTCATCCTCCTCATAGTTGATAAGTCCTAACTTACTAGACATACCATACTCTGTCACCATCGCTCTCGCAAGCTTTGTCACCTGCTTAATATCCTGAGAAGCTCCCGTTGTCACCTTATCGGCTCCAAATATAATCTCCTCAGCGATACGTCCGCCAAGAGCAACCTCTATCTCCTGATAAAGCTTCGCTTTTGTGTAGAAAACATTGTCATTCTCTGGAAGTGGCATCGTATATCCTGCTGCACCCACGCCTGTAGGAATAATAGACACAGTATACACTGGACCCATATCTGGAAGCAGATGGAATAAAATAGCATGCCCAGCCTCATGGTACGCCGTAATCTGACGCTCCAATTCTGGAATTAGGCGGCTTTTCTTCTCCGTACCAATTCCAACCTTAATAAAAGCCTTATCGATATCTTCCTTCTTAATAAATCTTCGACCTTCTCTCGCCGCATAGATGGCAGATTCGTTCATAAGATTTTCCAAATCCGCTCCTGCAAATCCCGCTGTCGTTCGGGCAATTTCCTTCAAATCCACATCCTCAGCCAACGGTTTTCCCTTGACATGAACATGTAAAATCTCCTCCCTGCCCTTGACATCTGGGCGACCAACGGCAACCTTTCTGTCAAAACGTCCTGGACGCAAAATCGCTGGGTCCAAAATATCCACACGGTTTGTGGCAGCCATAACGATAATTCCCTCGTTCACGCCAAAACCATCCATCTCTACCAGTAACTGGTTCAATGTCTGTTCTCTCTCATCATGTCCTCCGCCAAGACCTGTTCCTCTTCGTCTCGCCACAGCATCAATCTCGTCGATAAAGATAATACAAGGCGAATTTTTCTTCGCATCCTCGAATAAATCTCTCACTCGAGAAGCACCGACACCGACAAACATCTCCACAAAGTCAGAACCTGAGATACTAAAAAATGGCACGCCAGCCTCTCCTGAGACTGCCTTTGCAAGCAAAGTCTTACCTGTTCCTGGAGGTCCCACTAAGAGAACACCCTTTGGAATTCTAGCTCCCACAGATGTATACTTAGAAGGGTCTTTTAAGAAATCTACTACCTCTTTTAACTCTTCTTTCTCCTCTTGGAGTCCAGCTACATTTTCAAATGTAACCTTTGTGTGAAATTCCATATTTAGCTTAGCTCGACTCTTTCCAAAATTCATCATCTTGGAGTTTGCTCCGCCTCCTCCGCCTGACTGGCTCATAAATATATTCATGATAAAAATAAGAAAAATAACCATGAGAATCATAGGGAGAATAGAGCTAAGCCACTGACTTTGTCTGGCAATATCTCTCATATGAATCGGCATTGCACTATTATACTGTCTCACTGTATCCTGAATTTCGTTGACATTCGATACATAAAATCTCTTCGTTGTTCCGTCTTTTAATGTGACCTCAACGGTACCTGTCGGAACTTCCTGATTTTGTGAAACATAAATCTCTGTCACTTTGTCATCCGCCAAGTCCTGCTCAAATTGCTGCTGCGTATAGGTAACATTTTCCATGTCATTCCTTCTATCTGTCACATACATGGCAAGCGCAATTACTGCGAAAATAAGAATATAAAATCCTATTCCGCCTTTAAAATATTTACTCAAAATTTCTCTCCTCTCATTTTTATTATGTTTTACTGGATTATGCCAATATAAGGTAAATTTCTATACTTTTGTGCATAGTCTAAACCATATCCTACTACAAATTCATCTGGTATGTCAAATCCTAAATAATCAATTTTTACTTCTACCTCTCTTCTATCTGGTTTACTCAAGAGAGCACAAAGCTTCATACTCTTTGGATTTCTCTTCTCAAGCACTGGAATCAGATAAGATAATGTCTTGCCAGAGTCAATAATATCTTCCACAATCAAAACATTCTTCCCCTCCAATGACTCATCTAAATCCTTCTCCAGCTTTACAATACCAGATGATGATTTGGCATTTCCATAGCTAGATAATGACATAAAATCTAAAGATACAGGAACTGTAATCCTCTTTGCAAGTTCACACGCAAAAAAGACTCCACCCTTCAAAATACAAATCAAGTGAATTTCTTGTCCCTCATAATCTTTGCTAATCTGCTCTCCCAACTGTCTAATCTTTTCATCTACAACTTCTTCTGAAATTAATTCTGTAATCTTATCCTGCATCTTCCTTCTTCCTTTCTTCTCCTCTGTGCTGCCTGCATTGGCAGGCATATTAATTTATTGTGGGATAACTTGTACCACCAATATATGTTTTGTCGTATCAGACACTTTATAGTACTCGCTGATACGTCCTCCTATCATCCACAAAATATGATTCCCATCTGCCAGAAGCCAGATTTTATCTCTATCTTGCCTTGGAACCTTTTCGTCAATAAACAAACGCTTTAGAGATTTTTTCTCTCCCTTTGCGTTTATAACGAGATAATCTCCCGCCTGACGATGTCTGAGTACGACATTCGATTTTATTTTAGCATAATCAAAGTATTTCGTATATGTTTTTTTTGAAATTTCTTCTCCAAAATATGCTCTTTTCTCGACCAGAATCTCAAATCCAAGCTCTTTTTGGCTTGGCGTGCCCTCTTTTAAACAGTATTGCATTTCCTGGCTAAAAGATTCCACCTTTTTTTTCTTTCTAATCATAATTTTTTCGTACTCTCTTATCGCCTCAAGCCCATAGGGAAGATTGATTTTCTTTCCGACTTCCTTCCTCGCCAGAGAGAGAACGTCCAAAATATGGACGGAGGAGATATCCTTTTTCTCACTCGCCACCCCCTCTATCATACTCCTTATAAGCTCCTTTTGCAAAAATGGTTCCGCCCGTTCCAGCTCAAGGACAGATATACTTTGCTGATTTTCTCCCTTCTCCACTAAGCGCTTCGATTCCATTTTGACTATTTTTTGCAAAAAATCAACCGCCTCTTGCATGGTCTCACAGGTTCTCGCCATATGCTCGACTGTCCTTTTATTTACCTTCTCAAGTTCTGGCAAAATCTCATATCTCACTCGATTTCTCGCATAGGTAATATCTTTATTCGTCTCATCCTCCTCGTAAGGAATATTATTTTTCAGTAAATACTGCTCAATCTCCGCCCGGGTGATAAAAAGCAGAGGGCGGATAATCTCATCTCGCTTTGGTCTGATTCCCGCTAAGCCCCAAATTCCACTTCCTCTGCTCAGATGCAAGAGCAATGTCTCTGCCTGGTCATTTTGATGATGCGCCACTGCAATTTTATTCGCCTGCACTTTTTTTAATACCTGATTGAAACATTCATATCTAATTTTTCTGCCCGCCTCTTCCTCCGATAATTTTTCTTCTCTGGCAATTCTAGGAATATCTCTCCCAAAACAAAAAAATGGAATTTGATACTTCTTACAAAACTCTCTCACATACTCCTCATCCCTCTTTGCCGTCTCTCGTCGTATCCCGTGATTAATATGTACTCCATATATCTCTATATCAAACTCGTCCTTCAATGTCCATAAAATATGGGCAAGGCAAATCGAATCTGCCCCTCCTGAGATTCCAACTACGATTTTGTCTTTCTTTTTTATAAGCTCGTATTTTATGATATTTTTTCTCACTTTATCTATCATTTGGCTTTCTCCATCCCTTTCTCCATTCACTCAAGCAAGACAGCTAAAATCATCGCATCATCTCTTAGATTACCCTGACACCGTCTCCATAATCGCTCCATTAAATAATCTGCTATTTGCTGTGGATTTGTCAAGTCTATTTTTTCAATCCAATCGATAAATTCCTCCTGCCCTCTCTCGATATCGATGCTCTCCAAAACTCCGTCTGTCACCATGATAAATAAGTCATTATGGTATAGATTTCTCTCCACACAGTCAAAATCCACTCGGTCTAATATTCCCGCTGGAAGAGTCGTTGGAAAAATAACTTCCACCTTCTCTCCCTCTCTTTTTAGAAATGTCTGTGCCCCTCCATTTTTAATAAAACGTCCTCTCGCCTCGTACGTATCAATAGAAAATAAATCAATTGTCGTATAAACCTCCCTGTCAAGTCCGAGACTTGTGACGGTATTGGCGCATTTTATCGCCTCCTCCTCACCAAATCCAGCCTCCAATAAAATTTCTAATAACTCCAGCACCTTTTTGCTTATCTCATTTGCTCTCGCACCGCTTCCCATTCCGTCTGCGGCTATGAAGACTTCCTTTCCAATCATCGGTGTGAAAATAGAAAAATTATCTCCAGAACTTAATAGCTCTTCTTTTGGTCTGCTGCTCACTCCTTTTTTTACCCGAAGCTTCGTATCCTCCACAAAATGAAGCACCGCATAAGTCTCTCCGAGTAAAATTTTCGTCTCTCTGGCAGGTATCATTTTATCTCTTGCAATTCTTCCGACTAATCTTGAAATTTTCTCAGTCGAAATCTTTCCCTGCAGAGATTTCGCCACTAAATATATTTCTCTTCTCCCTTTTTTCGTCTCATATATTACTACTCTCTTTACTAAAACTCTATACTTTTTACAAAGCTTTATCAAATTTTTTTCAAAATCCCTGCTCTCGTTCTCCTCCGCCTGCAAATTAATATAAAAATTTTGTAGAATATCTACCATCTCTGACATCTGCTGCGCTAAAATAATTCTCATATCAATCATTCGGTTCGTCCAAGCTAGATTTTGTCTTGTAAGCTCATAATCCTTTTTTAGCTCCCGAAGCATACTATTTAGCCTATCACATCGCTGAATAAAAGAAGCAGGAACAGAATCCAATGTCAAAAACTGTTCTGTCTCCAATTTATCCACTATCCGATATGCCTCCCTGTAAATGAGAGAAAATTCTCCTCCATAGCAATTATCATAATTATCACATTGGTCACAAACTTCAATTGCCGCCTTGCTTAAGATTCGCTCAAACTCATCTTTATTGATATAATTTCTCTTTTTCGGATTTTCTCGAAGCTCTCTTTCTATTTTCTCAAATGCATTTGAAAACTCTTTTATTTTATTCGCAGTTACCATTCTTGCCTCTTTTTGAATTCCATAATCTTTTCCCATTTCAACTCTCCCAACTATTTTTTATAATCCCTTCAGATATCAGAACTTTCTGCTCAGTATAATTCCATTCTACATGACCTAATTCTGACATCTCATTTCATATCACTGCCCACTCTAACAGGCATATCCATTTATCTTCCTCTAGGATTATACTCCAGTCCCTGCGCTCTTTCTGTCGAAGTAGGAAATAAAAAAAGAAGCTACCATGCTTTTGCACCATAGCTTCTTTTTTTCTATAAAGAATACAATTCAATTGTGTAAAAATCCAACCTAGAACTTTGTTGTATTAATCTTGATACCAGGTCCCATTGTGGAGCTGATAACAACACTTCTTAAATACTGTCCCTTTGCAGCAGCTGGTTTTGCCTTCATAATTGCATCCATTAACGTCTGGAAGTTGTCTGCGAGTTGTTCCTCTGTGAAAGAAACCTTTCCTACAGGAACGTGAATAATATTTGTCTTGTCTAAGCGGTACTCAATCTTACCGGCTTTGATATCATTAATCGCTTTTGTTACATCCATTGTAACTGTTCCAGCCTTAGGGTTAGGCATTAATCCCTTTGGTCCTAAGATACGTCCTAAACGACCAACGATACCCATCATATCAGGTGTAGCAACAACAACGTCGAAGTCTAACCATCCTTCTTTTTGGATTCTTGGAACGAGCTCTTCTCCACCTACAAAATCAGCTCCTGCTGCCTGAGCCTCGTCTAATTTAGCTCCCTTTGCGAATACAAGCACTCTAACCTTCTTACCTGTTCCATGTGGTAATACTACAGCGCCACGTACTTGCTGGTCAGCATGACGTCCATCTACGCCAAGTCTGATATGAGCTTCTACTGTCTCATCAAATTTTACAGTTGCAGTTTTCTTTACTAATGCTACTGCATCTGCTGGATCATATGTGATAGATCTATCAACTAATTTTGCAGATTCTAAATATCGTTTTCCTTTTTTCATTATAAAAACCTCCTGTGGTATTATCGGGAGACTTCCCTCCCACTACTTTGTGTTAAATCTTGTCTACTCTACTACAATTCCCATGCTCTTTGCAGTTCCCTCGATCATGCTCATCGCTGCCTCGATGCTGCCTGCATTTAAATCTTTCATCTTAAGCTCTGCAATCTCTCTAATCTGGTCTTTAGACACCTTAGCAACCTTTGTTCTATTAGGTACACCAGAACCAGATTTGATATTACAAGCTTTCTTTAAAAGAACTGCTGCTGGTGGAGTCTTTGTGATAAAACTAAAGCTTCTATCCTGATATACAGTAATAACAACTGGAATAATCATTCCATCCTGATCTGCTGTTCTTGCGTTGAACTCTTTTGTAAACTGTACAATATTAACACCATGCTGTCCAAGTGCTGGACCTACCGGTGGAGCTGGTGTTGCCTTGCCTGCTGGAATCTGTAATTTAATATAACCTGTTACTTTTTTCGCCATGATAGCGCACCTCCTAATATTGTGGTAATTGCGGGATTGACCCTCCCACCGCCTGCCTTATGCAAGCTTATCTGTTACTGTTTTTTAATATCTAAAAATCCAATTTCTACATCTGTAGCTCGACCAAACATCTCTGCTTCAATCGTAACTGTCTGTTTGTTTTCGTGAATTGCCTTTACGTTGCTAATCATTCCTACATATGGTCCAGAGATAACCTCAATGGAATCTCCAACTTCGACATCGATGATAATGTCCTTAATACTCTCTGTAATACCAAGGTTGTCCATCTCCTCCTGTGTCAGAGGAACTGGTTTGGAACCTGGACCGACAAATCCTGTCACACCTCTCGTATTACGAATCACATACCATGTATCATCATTCATATACATATGAATCAGAACATATCCTGGAAATAATTTCTGAGAGATATTTTTGCGAACACCGCCTGTAATCTCCACTACTTCTTGAAGAGGTACAATTACTTCTAGTATCTGGTCTTGCAACTTTCTATTCTCGATTGTTTTCTCGATATTAGCTTTTACTTTATTCTCGTATCCAGAATACGTATGCACAACGTACCAATGTAATCCTTCTTCATAATCATTTTCTTTTTCTTGCGGATTATTATTTAATTCTGACATATAATCACCTTTGCCTTTAACGAATTAACAATTGTACTCCATACTGGAAAATCATATCCAATATAGCAATGATAATACCCAAAACAATAGAAATAATAACGACAACTCCTGTCTCCTCTGCAACCTGCTTCTTGCTAGGCCAAATGATTTTCTTAAATTCAGACTGAAGGTTCTTAAACCATTTATTAGCCGACTTTTGCATTGTCTACCTCCTATTAAAGTATATGGGTAATTATTTTGTTTCCTTATGCATTGTATGCTTTCTACAGAATCTACAATACTTCTTTGTCTCTAATCTCTCTGGATGATTTTTCTTTTCTTTTGTCATATTGTAATTACGTTGTTTGCACTCTGTACATGCTAATGTAATTCTTACTCGCATCACTTCCACCTCCGTGTTATTTGTAAATTAGTTCTTAAATAAAAAGAAATCGCTTTAAAATCTTTTTATTTATGAAAAGCTTTGCTTTCCATGCCTTATTATCTGAAACATCTTTGCCGCTAGGGTGGGATGAAATACAGAATATCCGAAGGGATATAAAAATTAAGGCATAAAAAAAAGACCTCTTCCATCGCCACAATACTATATCACATTCCCCATACTTCGTCAATCATTTTTTTTGTTTTCTCGTTTTTTTAGGTGAAAAGGAAGGGGGGTAGACAATAAAAGAGAGGCTGGGAGAAGAGATGGGGATATGGGAAGGAGACGCTGAGAGAAGAGACAGGTATCTGCCCCGCAAACACGTTCGTTCCCACGATTTTTCGACATACGCTGATTTTTGCCGCCTCCCGCAAACTCGCGCCTACGGCACTCAAACAGTGCTCCAGCGGCAAAGCTAAGTATATCGAAAAATCGCTCCACTCTCTATCGTTTTCGGGGCAGATACCTGTCTCTTCTCTCAGCTGTGTATTGGCGAAACTCAGTAACTCATGAGAATTAGTGGTAGTGGGCTTAGGGCTGTCTATATGATTTCCTGCGATTGTGACTATTTGTTTTTTATATAATTTTGCTTTCTAAAAAGTTAAAAAGTAAACACGTTAATGAAAAGTAGAAAAACACCAAAAGTTCGTACCGATTAAAAGAAATAAAAAAGCAAAAAAACGTATGGAAGATTATTTGGAAAGAAGTGAACTACCCATCACCTAAAGGTAATGGGCTTCTAAGGCGCTTACGCACCTATTTAAGAAGTTTGATATTTAAGTTTCCACCTGCTATCAGGCAATCCTTATTCTTATTGGCGTGTCCACTTCGCCACTAGTGTATAGAGCCGTAAGGCTCACAACGTTACTTTTTGCTGTAAGCGGTATGACTACACTTTTTGCAGAAGGCTAACTGACGTTTAAAATTTTACGTACGGTACGATTAGACAGTACAACCATCTATTTTAACTTGTCAAAGTACGAATATGATGTGCTTACATATTTGCACTATATCATGTGTTTTGTTGAAATACAATGTTTTTAATATACTTCGTCGAGTGTAATGCCATTCATCCCACGGTCTAAAGACACATAGGTTTTCTGGCTTATTTATTATAAAAAAAGGATACACAAGCCCTCAACTGAGTACTCTTCTAAAAGTGCTTGCACCGCTTGGAAAAACTTTAGCTATAGTACCATTAGAGGACATAAAGGCGAAATAGAAAAATAAAATTCACCAGATTATCATGAACCCAATAGACAACTCATGACAACTCATGGCATCTACTGACCCCATACAACACATTACGCTACCAATATTAACAATCAAAATATCACTTTTGTCATTTCTCTATCTTACGTTTCGCCAACATACAGCCGAGAGAGCAAGCAGATATATGCCCCGAAAACGATAGAGAGTGGAGCGATTTTTCGATATACTTAGCTTTGCCGCTGGAGCACTGTTTGAGTGCCGAAGGCGCGAGTTTGCGGGAGGCGGCAAAAATCGGCGTATGTCGAAAAATCGTGGGAACGAACGTGTTTGCGGGACATATATCTGCTTGCTCTCTCGGCGTCTCCCCCACCCTTCCCCCAAAACTTCTTATTCAGATTCAGAAAGCTTTTTCATTTTCCTATGGAAATTTTTTTCAATTTATTATATACTAAAAAAATATAAACAAATGAATTTACAAATTTTTTATTTTTAATTTTTTTAATTGAAATTTTTTGAAAGGAGATATTTTATTTGAGAAAAGATTTTTTTAATTTTTTAAAAGAGAAGCGAAAAAAATACGCAAAATTTGTCCTTTGCTATTCCCTCTCTTCTATTATCGCATGTACACAATGTCTTCCCGTTCTCGCCGCCTCCACGGATGAAATACATAATTCTATGATAGCAGACACCATTTCTTCTACTATAGAAACTTCCTCCTATAAGGTAGCGACAAAAGAAGATATAGAAACCGAAGCCTCTTCCACAATATCAGAAACCGAGACTTCGACTAAGGACACGAATTCTTCCAAAGACGCTAAAGACTCCAATGAGAATAGTGATAGCGCAAAGGAAAGCAGTGATTTTAACGACGAGAGTGATGGCTCAAAAGATAACGCTGATTCCAACAGCAATGGAAATGGCTCAAAAAATACCAGTGATTCCAAGGAGAATGATAACTCAAAAGATAATGCTGATTCTTCTGATGACGAAAATACGGATGACAAAGAAGACAGCGATTCCAAGGATGACAGTGAGGATTCTGAGGATGACGAAGATTCCTCTAAGAGCGAAGATAGCTCCAAGACATCCACAGAAGTTTCCAAGACAACTACTGAGAGTGATAATGAGACAGAATCAACTACGGATGAGAATGCTTATGAGACAGTCGAGGATATCGAGATTGCGACAGAAGACCCTTCGGAATATGATGATAATGAACTTCTTGTTCAGTTTAAGACCGATGTCTCTGAAAGTAAGATAGACGAAATCGCCGAGATGCTCCCAGAGACAACCTTAGATTCCTACTCAGACGGAATTGCAGTTTTTTCCGCATCCTCTAAGACAGTAATCGAGGAAGATATCGCTATTTTAAGCACGATTGAGGAGATTTCGATTATTCAGCCGAACTATAAATATTCCTTTTCAAGTGCCGAGGAGGGCAGTGAGGTAGAGGAGATGTCAGATACTATCACCTCCTCTCTTCCCAATGACACCTTTTTTGATAAGCAATGGGGACTTTATAATAACGGGACAGTGATTCCTGACAAATCCCAAAGTTCCCCCTCGTCCAGTGGAATTGACATCAATGTCCTCAGTGCCTGGCAAAATCTTCAATCCCCGAATGAAGTTATTGTCGCCGTTATCGATACAGGAGTAGACTATCAGCATAAGGATTTAAAAGACCATATGTGGTATAATAAGGCGGAGCTTGAGGGAACGGACGGCGTGGATGATGATAATAACGGATATGCAGACGATATATATGGATGGGATTTTTATAATGATGATGCCTCCGTCTGCCATTATTCTGGCACTACCGCCAACAAAAAAGATAATGATAATCACGGAACACGATGCGCAGGTATCATCGCCGCCACCGCTAACAATAATTTTGGTATCGCCGGCGTCGCCTCGAATGTAGATGTAAAAATCATGTCTCTAAAAACAGCAGGAGGACCAGACGCTGAGGGAGATACTGCCAATATTATTAAGGCTATCAAATATGCCTCCTATAACGGAGCCAAGATTTGTAATGCAAGCTGGAACTGTGACAATGATGACCCTGCCCTAAAACTGGCAATCACCGAGTCTAATATGTTATTTATCTGTTCAGCAGGCAATGGATACGGAACGGATATCGACGAAGAACCAAGCTATCCATGCTCCTATAATTTGACAAATACCGTGGGAGTTACCTCGATTGACTCAGACGGCACACTCTCTTATTTTTCTAATTATGGACCAAAGGCTGTCTCTATGGCCGCTCCAGGTTCTAATATATGCAGCACGATTGTCGGAAAATACGGTTATGATTCCGGTACTTCTATGGCCGCTCCATTTGTCACGGGCGTCGCTGCAATGCTCTACGCCTACGATTCTACTTTATATCCTGCCAGAGCGAAAAATATCCTCTTGTCAGCGACAAGGACTCTATCTGCTCTGCAAAATAAAGTATCCACAAATGGAATCATCGATGCAGGCTTGGCAGTTTCTATTTTACAGGGAAAAACTTATAAGGAGGATACAACCCCTCCTACCATCACTCCTACCGTACTTCCTAGAAAAGACGGTGCCTACCTATCTGTGAGCGTAAAAGATACTGGCGGTTCCTGCACTCGTATCCGAAGATATGCCTACGGAAAACAATCCGTCTCCTACTTTAAAAATGGAGAAAACGGCAAATCTCTCGCCGCTGGCACAAAGCCATATGTGACAAAGGAAGGCTATTATACGATTTATGCTCAGGATAATGCTGGGAACCAGGCTGTAAAAGTCATAAAAGTAAGCTTCGATAAAACAGCTCCTTCCCTCTCCCTATCCTACAAAAAGTCAGGAACAAAATATAAAATTACAATCAAGGCATCCGACTCTGCATCAGGTATGAGTGAAGTCCGCTATACAAGAGGAAAACATTCCGCCTCCTACCTAAAATCAAATGGAACAAAGCTGGGAGCCTTCACCGGTACCAAAACAATCACGGCATCTCAAAATATTTATTCCTTCTACGCTAAGGATAAGGCAGGAAATTATGTCACAAAAACAATCACAATAGACGAGACAGCCCCTTCCCTCTCCCTATCCTATAAAAAGTCAGGAGGGAAATACATTATTACCGTAAAAGCATCGGATTCTGTTTCTGGTCTTAGCGAGGTTCGCTACGCAAAATCCAAACATAGCGCTTCCTACCTAAAATCAAAAGGAACAAAACTATCTTCCTTTAGCAAGTCGAAGTCCATCACCGTATCCTCTAGGGGAACCTATTCTTTCTACGCGAAAGATAAATCTGGAAATGTAGTTGTTAAGACCTTGACAATAAAATAATACATATAGCAAAAACTAAAAAATTTATTTTTCGATATTCCCATTTCTATATATTCGTGATAGTCATGAAAACCTATATAGAAATGGGTTTTTAGATAAAATCTTACGTTATCTTTTAAGCGAAATGCTCAATGATACTTTTTTGTTGTGGATACTTTGGATAAATTTCTCATAGTTATCCACATTATCCACATTTTATTGTGGATAACTTTTCCCATCCCCTTTTTTCTCTGAAAATATCCCACTTCCTATTTTCTCTAATTTTTTCCTTTTTTGATATTCTTTTCTATATTTCTCTCTCCCTTTTTTGTCAAGAGTATTTTTCGGGAAAAACATCAAAATCCCCAAAAAATATTCCGCTATATTTTACCTTGACATTCCCCTATGTCAATGATACTATGGATTTGTTTTCAACATTATATAGTGTTTTTAGAAATTTCCAACACTATATATTGTTGTCTGTTTTTTTAGTGAAAACAAAAAGAATACAGATATAGGCATTATTTTTTTTAAATATTCAGCCTATTTTTTGAAATCAATATTTGATTTATTTCAATTTATAAATCATAGATAAAAAGGGGATGTTTCTCATGTACGATATGAGTCAAGTAAAAATTATAAAAAAGGATAATACGAAGGAAGCCTTTAATGTTCAAAAAGTAGTGACCGCAGTAAATAAATCTGCTTACCGCGCTCTTGTCACCTTCACGGACGAGGAATTACAATTTATCTGTAATTATGTGGAGGAGAAGGCATACGAGCTTCACCAAAATGAAATCCACATCGCTCAGATGCATAATATCGTGGAAAGTGCTCTCGAGCAGACGAATCCTGCTGTCGCAAAGAGCTATAAGGACTACCGAAACTATAAACAGGACTTTGTCCAAATGCTCGACGAGGTATATAAGAAAAGCCAGTCCATTATGTATATCGGAGATAAGGAAAATAGCAATACGGACAGCGCTCTCGTATCTACAAAGCGAAGCCTTATCTTCAATGAACTCAATAAAGAGCTCTATAAAAAATTCTTCCTCACGACAGAAGAGCTTCAAGCCTGTCGTGACGGATATATTTATATTCACGATATGTCGGCGAGAAGAGATACGATGAATTGTTGCCTTTTCGATGTGAAGAATGTTCTAAGCGGCGGCTTTGAGATGGGAAACCTCTGGTATAATGAGCCAAAATCTCTCGATGTCGCCTTCGATGTCATCGGAGATATCGTCCTAAGTGCGGCGAGCCAACAGTACGGTGGCTTTACTGTGCCTAGTATCGAGTGTATACTAGAGCCTTACGCTGAGAAATCCTACCAGAGAGCGAAAAAGAAATACCTCTCTCTCGGTCTTAGCAAGGAAGTGGCAAAAAAAGAAGCCCTAAAAGATGTCCAGTATGAATTTAACCAGGGATTTCAGGGATTAGAATATAAGTTTAACAGCGTCTCCTCAAGCCGCGGTGACTATCCTTTCATCACCGTAACTGCGGGAACTGGAACTGGATATTTTGCCAAGATGGGCACTATCTCGATGTTAAATGTAAGAAGAAAAGGCCAAGGTAAAAAGGGTCATAAAAAACCAGTACTTTTTCCTAAGATTGTATTTTTATACGACGAAAAACTACATGGACCAGGAGGAGAGCTCGAGGATGTTTTTGAGGCTGGTATCCGCTGTTCCGCTAAGACGATGTATCCAGATTGGCTTAGCTTAACTGGCGAGGGATATATTTCCAGCATGTACAAAAAATACGGGGAAATTATCAGTCCTATGGGATGTCGCGCCTTCCTGTCTCCTTGGTACCGAAAGGGAGGTATGAATCCTGCCGATGAGAACGATACTCCTGTCTTTATCGGTCGTTTTAATATCGGTGTTGTCAGCCTCCACCTTCCAATGATTTACGCCAAAGCGCAACAAGAGGGAAAGGATTTTTACGAGGTGCTTGATTATTACCTTAATTTGATTCGTCAATTACATATTCGCACCTACGCTTACCTTGGAGAGATGAAAGCATCCACCAACCCTCTCGCTTACTGTGAGGGTGGCTTCTACGGAGGTAATCTGGGAATACATGATAAGATTAAACCGCTCCTAAAGACGGCAACTGCCTCCTTTGGAATCACTGCCTTTAATGAACTTCAGCAGCTTCACAATAAAAAATCACTCGTGGAGGACGGCGAGTTTGCATTAGAAGTTCTAAAATACATCAATAAAAAAGTAGACGAATTTAAAAAAGAAGACGGCAATCTGTACGCAATTTATGCAACCCCGGCGGAAAACCTATGTGGCCTCCAAGTAACACAGTTCCGCAAAAAATACGGAATTATCGAGAATGTATCCGACCGCGCCTATGTGAGCAATGGTTTCCACTGCCATGTCTCTGAGGATATCTCCCCTATCGAGAAGCAGGATTTGGAGTACCGTTTCTGGGAATTATCCAACGGAGGTAAAATTCAGTATGTCAAGTATCCTATCGACTATAATCTCGACGCCATCAAGACTCTCGTTCGCCGCGCCATGAAGATGGGACTTTATGAGGGAGTCAATTTATCTCTCGCCTACTGTGACGACTGTGGACATGAGGAGCTTAGCATGGATGTCTGCCCAGAATGCGGAAGCCGCAACTTGACGAAAATTGACCGTATGAATGGTTATCTGTCTTACTCGCGTGTCAAGGGAGATAGCCGACTAAATGACGCAAAGATGGAAGAAATCAAAGAAAGGAAGAGTATGTAATGCGCTACCATAATATAACAAAGGATGATATGCTAAATGGCTGCGGACTTCGAGTTGTACTCTGGGTATCAGGATGTACTCACCAATGTCCACATTGCCATAATCCTATCACTTGGGATTTATGTGGAGGTCTCCCATTTGACCAGGAGGCAAGAGAGGAATTATTCGAGGCTCTATCCAAAGACCATATATCTGGTCTCACATTAAGCGGCGGTGACCCTCTCCACCCTGCAAACCGCTCTGAGATTGGTGAGCTTATCTATGAGGTGAAGGAGAGATTTCCAAAGAAGAATATTTGGCTTTATACGGGCTTTACTTGGGAGGAGATAAGAGAACTTCCTTTTCTCTCCCTGGTGGATGTTGTTGTGGACGGGCGGTTTATTGAGGATTTAAAAGACCCTATGCTTCACTGGAGGGGGAGCTCTAATCAGAGAATTATTGATGTGAGACAGACGCTTGAGAATACTTCGGGGTATATTGTCTTATTGAAAGAGGAGACAGCGGAGGATTCGGATAAGGAAGTGATGATTCCTCAGCAGAATTTATGGATTCCGCTTGATAAGGTGAATGCTTGTTAGTGAACAGAAAGGAGGATGGCTCTTCGCTTGCGACTGAGGGGTTGCGACGAAAGATTCGCAACAGAAGACTCATATCTGAGGACTCGTGGCTGAGGTTGGGAGTGTTTGAGCCTAGTTATCATGAAACGTATCGCAAAGTTTGAGAAGGTCAGCTTAGAACAGTTTAAGAAAGATTGGTTGGATTTTGATTCGACGGCGACAAATGAGGAGATGGAGGTGCTCTATCAGGAGATTCAGCTTCCAAGAAGAGCGACGAGGGGGAGTGCTGGATATGATATTTTTTCACCGATTCGGTTTACTCTCGCGCCATCTGAGACGATTAAGTTTCCGACTGGGATTCGAGTGAAGATGGAGGAGAATTGGGTGCTTCAATGTTTTCCTCGGAGTGGACTTGGGTTTAAGTATCGTCTTCAGTTGAATAATACGGTTGGGATTATTGACAGTGATTATTATTATTCGGATAATGAAGGGCATATTTTTGTGAAGGTGACGAATGACTCAAATGAAGGGAAAGTTGTTACGGTGGAGAAGAATACGGGGGTTGTTCAGGGGATTTTTATGGAGTATGGGATTACTGTGGATGATGAGGTGACGGAGATTCGGAATGGGGGGTTTGGGAGTACGACGAAATAAGGGTATGCAGATAAGGTAGTAGGGGGATGAGGAACTAGGGGTAAGAATGGAGACAAACGCTGAGAGAGCAGATAGATATATGGTCCAAAAACACGTTCGTTCCCACGATTTTTCGACATACGCTGATTTTTGCCGCCT
>JAUUSJ010000090.1 GCA_030841965.1 Blautia sp. | reverse complement strand
AAATCAGCGTATGTCGAAAAACCGTGGGAACGAACGTGTTTTTAGAGGACATATCACCGGACTCTCTTCGCGTCTGTCCCCACCCCTACCATCTATCCCCATTCCCCCAAAAATCATCCAACACAAAAATTCAACAAACTGAACTTTTGACTTAAAACACAAAAAAAGTAATTGAACTTCAATTGAACTTGTGATATACTGACTAAAGCTGATAAGGGAGGGATGAAATGGATGGAAGCATTTGCGGAGCGTTTGAGATATATAATGCAGGAAAAGAGATTAAAGCAGGTAGATGTAATTCGGTTGGTACAGTCTCTCGATGAAAAAGATAGAGTGAAGCTTGGGAAGAGTCATATGAGCCAGTATTTGAGTGGTAAGACGGAACCTAGGATAGAGGTAGTTCGAGCGTTGGCGAAGGCGCTTAGAGTCAATCCTCTATGGCTTTTAGGAGAGGACGCATCGATAGAATTGGAGCATAAAGTTGAAGATGATAAAAAGGATAGGCTTGAGAATAAAGTTCAATATGATAAGAAGGATAAGCTCGAGGATGAAGTTCAATATGATGTGAAGGACGAGTCTGAGGGAAAAGTTCAAGACAATAGGAAGGATAAACTTGAGGATAAAGTTCAAAGTATAGAAAAGAAGGAAAGGAAGCAAGGGAAGATGAGTGAGAGAGAAGGAAGAAGAATATTTAGCAAATCGAGCAAATTGGAGAATGTATTGTATGATGTAAGGGGACCTGTTGTGGATGAGGCATCGAGGATGGAAGCTGAGGGTAAGAGTATCTTGAAGTTGAATATTGGTAATCCAGCTCCGTTTGGTTTTCGCACTCCAGATGAGGTGATTCATGATATGAGCAGACAGCTGACGGAATGTGAGGGATATTCAGATTCTAAGGGATTATTTTCTGCGAGAAAGGCGATTATGCAGTATGCTCAGCTTAAGAAAATTCCAAATGTGACGATGGATAGTATTTATACGGGAAATGGTGTGAGTGAATTAATTAATTTAGCCATGCAGGCGTTATTGGACGATGGGGATGAGATTTTGATTCCGTCTCCAGATTATCCACTTTGGACGGCGACAGCTACTTTGGCGGGAGGAAAGGTTGTCCATTATATATGTGACGAGCAGGCTGAGTGGAATCCAGATATGGACGATATTAGGAAGAAGATTACCAATAGGACAAAGGCAATTGTTATTATTAATCCGAATAATCCGACGGGAGCGCTCTATCCGAGAGAAGTTTTGGAGGAGATTGTTCAGGTGGCGAGAGAGAATCAGCTGATTATTTTTTCAGATGAGATTTATGACCGTCTTGTCATGGACGGAGAGAAGCATGTTTCGATTGCCTCTTTGGCGCCAGATTTGTTCTGTGTGACTTTTAGTGGACTTTCAAAGTCTCATATGATTGCGGGATTTCGAATCGGCTGGATGATTTTGAGTGGTAGGAAGGAGATTGCGAGAGATTATATCGAGGGAATCAATATGCTCTCCAATATGCGTCTTTGTTCCAATGTGCCAGCTCAGTCGATTGTGCAGACGGCACTTGGGGGCTATCAGAGTGTGGAGGAATATATTGTGCCGGGTGGTCGTGTCTATGAGCAGAGAGAGTTTGTGTATAAGGCATTGAGTGATATTCCGGGAATCACAGTTGTGAAACCGAAGGCGGCATTTTATGCTTTCCCTAAGATTGATGTAAAGAAGTTTAATATTACAGATGATGAGAAGTTTGCGCTTGACTTCCTGAGAGAGAAGAAGGTTTTGATTATTCACGGCGGTGGATTTAACTGGAAGGAGCCTGACCATTTTAGAATTGTTTATCTTCCAAGAGTGACCGTGCTCAGCGAGGCAATGGGAAAATTAGGAGATTTCTTGGAGTATTATAGGCAGTAGATGGCGGTTTGCTTAAGAAAAAAGTAAGAAATAAGATTTTGTTCCTGTTGACAAAAAATATAAGATTCGATAAAATGTGCTGTGTATTATTCCAAGATATCGAGGTTTTTAGGGGATCGGGATTTTTGGATATCCATGATTTTAAGGTATCAATGCTTCTTGATGATATGTCATGAATGTGGATATATCATGTGAAGAAATTGATTCGTATGTTTTGGAGTATTCCCACATAGATTAAAGAAAGAATAGAGTGAAGCATTTATAACGGAGATAATTGTCTGAGATTGGACAGTTGTTTCAGTGAAGATGGGATGAACTCTCATAATTAGAGTAGGTTAGGAGACTTTTTATCAGTTAATAGGAGCAAAGTATGTTAAAGAAAATTTTATTTGTATTTATTGTATCGATGGTTCCGATTGTGGAGCTTCGAGGGGCACTTCCGATTGCAGTGGGACTAGAGATTCCTCTTCTTCCCGCCTATATTACTTGTATCATCGGAAATATGGTTCCAGTTCCGTTTATTTTTCTGTTTGCGAGAAAAGTTTTAGAGTGGGGGAAAGATAAGCCGGTAATTGGAGGAATTTTTACTTGGATTCTTCAAAAGGGAGAGAGAGGAGGAAAGAAACTGCTCTCCAAGGCGGGCAGAAGCGCCTATGTCGGTCTTTTGCTTTTTGTCGGAATTCCGCTTCCTGGAACAGGAGCTTGGACGGGAACATTGGCAGCGAGTATTCTTGATTTAGATTTCAAAAAAAGTGTCTTAGCGGCACTTGGCGGAGTATTGCTTGCGGGAATTATCATGGCAGTGGCAAGTACAGGAGTCTTTAGTTTTATAAGAGCATTTTAGAATTCCAAAGAGATAGAAAGAAGTGAGAGTTTGGTGAAAAAAGAAACAAAAGAAGCCGATTTGGGAAATGACAAAATTAGTGGGCTATTGTTTAAGCTAGCCCTTCCAGCCATTTTAGCACAGCTTATTAACTTGCTTTATAATATGGTCGACCGAATGTATATCGGACATATTAAGGACGTAGGCGGGGCTGCTCTGACTGGAGTGGGAGTTACAATGCCGGTTATTATGTGTATCTCGGCTTTTGCTGCCCTCGTAAGCATGGGTGGTTCGCCGAGAGCATCGATTATGATGGGAAAGGGAAAAAAAGACGAGGCGGAGCGGATTTTGGGAAACTGTACGTCGATGTTGATTATTACAGCAATTATATTAACTGTGATTGTTCAGTTTTTTGGAAGAGATATTTTAATGCTCTTTGGAGCGAGTGAAAATACAATCCCCTACGCATGGGATTATATCCAGATTTATTCCCTTGGAACGATTTTTGTTCAGCTAGCGCTTGGCTTGAATGCCTTTATTAACGCCCAGGGGTTCGCAAAAACAGGTATGCTCACGGTAGTGATTGGAGCTGTCTGTAATATTATCTTAGACCCTATTTTTATTTTTGGATTTCATATGGGAGTTCGCGGTGCAGCGTTCGCCACAATTTTATCTCAGGGTGTATCTTGTATATGGATTTTGAAGTTTTTGATGAGTGATAAGACAACACTTCTCCTAAAGAGGAAAAATATGCGTCTTGAGAGAAAGATAATTTTCCCTTGTATTGCACTTGGAGTATCTCCGTTTATTATGCAGTTTACAGAGAGTATTTTAAATATCTGCTTTAATACAAGCCTCCTAAAATATGGAGGAGATGTGGCAGTCGGTGCGATGACAATTTTGTCAAGCATTATGCAGTTTTCTATGCTTCCTATTCAGGGACTCACTCAGGGGGCACAGCCGATTGTCGGATTTAATTTTGGTGCGAAAAAGATTGACCGTGTCAAACAGACATTTCGGTTATTACTCTTATCTTGTATGATTTTTACGACATGTATCTGGCTCGTCTGTATGTTTGCACCAGAAGTCTTTATTAAGATTTTCACAAATGATACGGAATTGGTAGAATTTACAAAATGGGCGGTTCATATTTATATGGCGCTCGCTATGATTTTGGGAATACAGATTGCATGTCAGCAGACATTTATCGCTCTTGGAAATGCAAAGACATCGCTATTTTTGGCATGTCTTCGTAAGATTATATTATTGATTCCACTTATTTATATTTTGCCTTGCTTTTTCGAGAATAAAGTTATGGCAGTCTTTTTGGCGGAGCCAGTGGCGGATTTTATCGCAGTGGCGACAACGGCGACGTTATTTTATAGGCAGTATCGAAAGCTTTCGTAAAAAAGTTAGTTTTTCTTGTCAAATAGGGATAAAAACTGTATTTATCAATTATTAGTTGACAGAATGCAAGCATTTAAAAAGAGGATGGAGTTATCGGAAAATAAATTTTCGATAGCCTCATCCTCTTTTATTATGATTGCAGGAGCAGTATGCGAAGCAACCCGCTTTCATGTCTTTCGTTTTAAGCTATTGGATAAATGCACTAAATAGTACGGATACAGCTGTTTGAATAATCATAAATCGAAATACTACTTGTGTATCGGACCATCCCTTATTCTTTCTCTTATCGTCGTGGATAGGAGTTCTCGTATTGGTCAGCACCTTAATCTTGAAAAATCGAAGTAAGAAAATTTTTACAAGACCGGCTCCACCGTCAATAATCAATACGATTGCAAGTGGAATAAAACTAAATGGATGTCCAGATTTTAATGCTAAAATCGCAATAAAAAATCCGAGTGCTCGAGAGCCCGCATCACCCATCAGCATGGAGCTTGGAGATGAGTTAAAATAAAGGTAGGCGAGTAATACACCGATAAAAATAAAACTATAATTTGCATAGCTTCCAAGTTCGTCAAAGAAAATATATCCAAATGAGAACATGGTAATGATACAGAGTGTCGCACAGAGACCGTCGACACCGTCGGAACAGTTCGTTACATTAATACTTACCCAGATTAAAATGATTCCTAAAATAACAAAGATTGGTTTTGGAATATCAATGGCATAAGTAAAAATATAAATAGTTGTGGAGTTTTTTAAGACAAATGTGATAAGAGCCATAATAGAGATAATTAAGTCGATGGCTCCCTTCTTATAATCACTCCAAGGGGTGTCTGCTGCGTCATCTAAGTATCCGCTTAACATAGTAGCAAATAAGAGAATACCATAAATTAAGTATTCTTTTGTGAGTCTCACAAAGAGTCCAGATGCCACTAGGTAACTAAATACCATAATAATGCCGACTCCTCTTAGCTTGCCTTTTGATAATTCTCCGTTGATTGCAAAGGCTCTTCCCTGGTCGTGAGGTAAAAAACCAAACTCACATTTTAATAGAACTAAGGTTAGTACCCAGGCAAAAAATACGCCCATCATTGCAATCTGAAAGTTTTCAAAGTAATTCGCTAAAAAATTTACTAACATATTTTTGTTTTCAAAAGAAATCTGTCCACAGAATCCACAAGATGTTTTTGCTTATGAAGTTTTGCTCTTAGGTTTCTTTTTTTAATCCTCCTTTGCATTTACTCTTCGTATATTTTAACAGACAATTACGAATACTGCAATTATAAGTTTTCACAAGATAGAGTGAAATTTTTGGGAGTGGGGAGAGACGCAAAGAGGTGTAGTGGGGAGAGACGCGAAGAGAGTTCGGCGATATGTCCTCCAAAAACACGTTCGTTCCCACGGTTTTTCGACATACGCTGATTTTTGCCGCTTCCCGCAAACTCGCGCCTTTGGCGCTCAGACAGTGCTCCAGCGGCAAAGCTAAGTATATCGAAAAACCGCTCCACTCTCTATCGTTTTTGGAGGACATATCGCCGAACTCTCTTCGCTGTGTATTGGCAAAATAGTATAAAATTTTATTAGGTGGTTTTGTTTTCTTCTTGTAAATTGATACAGTCTCTTTGGATTAAGCTCTTTCTTAAATTTTGTATTTATTTTTTGCTAGTAGAGAAAGTCAATTAGTTTTCGTCAAAATTTATTGTGAAGGTGTCGGCAATTTCATCCACGACTTTGATGACTTGGTTCATTCCAAAGATATTTCCGTTTTCGAGGTAGGCATAATAGCTTCCGTAGAACTGGTAGGTAAGCCAGATATTGAATTTGGCATTATCCTTTAAGGATGGTTTTAGTTCAAATATGTAGTTTTTGATTTCCCTCTCGATGCTTTGCGGAAGGATGGAAGCTTGGGTGCCAGAAAACAGGATATCGATGATATTTTTTTGAGAGTAAAATAGATTTACAAATTCCAGCATGAATTTTTTGGTGTCTGTTAAGATAAGATTTGGGTTGCTCGTGTTTTTTAGTAAATCTTGGATTACCTCTTCTTCTAATTGGTTTGATAAATCATAAATATCTTTATAATGCAGGTAGAAAGTAGCCTTGCTGATTTCCGCCTGTTCTGTTAATTCGCGCACCGTGATTTTTTCTAGTGGTTTTCTCATGCGAAGGTTTAAAAAAGCGTTTTTAATATTTCGTTTTGTCTTTTTTTGACGTAAGTCCATAAGTATTAGCTCCTTTGTTCCATAATTTTTTCATAATCATTAGTCTATTTTTGAAAAATGTCTATTAATTGACGGAAGACGAAAATTGACGATAGTAATTAGGAGGTTCTTTTGTTACAATGATTATACTCAAATAATAGACATGAGTCAATTAGAAAAATGGAGAAATTTTTATTTATTGGATTGACTAGAAGATATATAATTTTAGGAGGAATTTTATTATGGATATGAATAATTTTTATGTCGGGAGATGCTTTGATGTTTATGAATTTTTAGGTGCGCATTTGGTGGAGGATGGAGCTGTTTTTCGTACCTTTGCTCCGAGTGCAGAGGGAATTGTTCTGCTCTATGAGGACCAGGAAATAGAGATGAACCGTGTGTATAACGGGCATTTCTATGAGGTATACGTGGAGGGAGCAAAGCCAGGAGATAAATATGAGTATCGTATTTATACGAGAAATGGCGGATATACAGACCACTGTGACCCATATGGATTTGGGATGGAGCTTCGCCCAGACCATAAGTCGATTATCAGGGATTTGAGTGAGTATACATTTCACGATGAGAAGTGGCTTTCTACGAGAAATGACAGAATGAACGCTCCAGTCAATATCTATGAGATGCATATGGGTTCTTGGAAGAAAAAGGATGATGAGTGGTATAGCTACGACCAGATAGCAGATTTACTGATTCCGTATTTAAAGGAAAATGGATATAATTATGTGGAGTTTTTGCCTCTTAGTGAGCATCCATGCGATGAGAGTTGGGGATATCAAAATACAGGATTCTTTGCTCCGACAAGTCGCTACGGCACGGCGAAGGAGCTTATGTATTTGATTGATAAGCTACATGAGAATGAGATTGGTGCAATCTTGGATATCGTGCCAGTGCATTTTGCAGTGGATGATTATGGATTGGCGAATTACGATGGAACGGCCCTTTATGAGTATCCACATCAGGATGTCGGTGTGAGCGAGTGGGGAAGTTGTAATTTTATCTACTCGAGAGGTGAGGTTAGAACGTTTATGCAGTCTTCCGCTAACTATTGGCTGAGGGAGTACCATTTTGACGGGCTTCGTATGGATGCGATTAGCCGTATTATTTATTGGCAGGGAGATGAAAGACGCGGCGTGAATGGAAACGCAGTTGACTTTATTAGAGGAATGAATCAGGGACTTCGAGAGAGAAATCCAGGTTGTATCTTAATTGCGGAGGATTCCACCAATTATCCAAAGGTTACAGCGAGAGTCGAGTATGGCGGGCTTGGATTTGATTATAAATGGGATATGGGATGGATGCATGATACCTTATCTTATTTCCAGATGGACCCAGAGTATAGAAGTGAGAATTATCATAAATTAACATTTTCTATGATGTATTTTAGAAATGAGCATTATTTGCTTCCATATTCTCACGACGAGGTTGTGCATGGAAAGGCGACGATTTTACAAAAGATGAATGGCGACTATGAGGATAAATTCCCTCAGGCGAGAGCGATGTATCTCTATATGATGGCGCATCCAGGCAAGAAGCTTAATTTTATGGGAAATGAGTTTGGACAGCTTAGAGAGTGGGACGAGAAGAGAGAGCAGGATTGGGATATCTTAAAGTATCCAGCGCATGATGCCTTTCATCAATATATGAAGGAGTTAAATAGAGCGTATCTTGAACATCCAGCGATGTATGAGGGAGATTTCCAGGATGACGGATTTGAGTGGCTGGACTGTCATCAGGAGGAGAAATGTCTCTATGCGATACTAAGAAGAGGAGGGGATGAATGCCTCGCAGCAATCTTTAATTTTGGAGAGACGACGCAGGTGAATTATTCGATTCGAGTGCCGAATATCGATGAGGCAAAGACGATTTTAAATACAGATTGGAGGAAATTTGGAGGATTTACGAAGGAAGACCTTGAGATTACGTGGGTTTCTAAAAATGCATTGAATTGTAATATTGCTCCATTTTCAGGAGTTTTGGTTTCTCTGAAGTTTAAGGAAGAGGAGGAAGAAAAAGAGGAAAAGGTGATTGTTAAGGTGACGAAATAGAGGGAGGAAATGTTTAAAGAGAGTAAGGGGGATGTTGTTAGGGGAGAGAGACGCCGAGAGAGCAAGGGGGGATGTTGTTAGGGGAGAGAGACGCCGAGAGAGCAAGGAGATATATGTCCCGAAAACACGTTCGTTCCCACGATTTTTCGACATACGCTGATTTTTGCCGCCTCCCGCAAACTCGCGCCTACGGCACTCAAACAGTGCTCCAGCGGCAAAGCTAAGTATATCGAAAAATCGCTCCACTCTCTATCGTTTTCGGGGCATATATCTCCTTGCTCTCTCGGCTGTGTATTGGTGACAGATAAGAATTGTTTTATCTGTTTTTATAGTGTTTTAGCTAGAAAAAATATAGCTATAGTTGCGGTTGAAAATGTTAAAATATCAAAATGAGCTGTAAGTATTTATATGATATAAATTATAGTTATAATGGAAAATGAAAATAAAAATAATCAGAATACTGTAAAAAATTATAATCACAATTTCCAAACTATTTGATACAATAACATTTTTGTTTTTGGCTAGATTACATCAATAGTTTCCAACTTTTTAATGTTTTAGAAAAATAAAAAATACCAATTTAATTTGTTAGTAGTATAATATCAATTTATATTTTTTATTTTCTTACTGCGTTATCATGGAAGCAGAAGGTATCTGGTCTATGACGAGACTGAGTGAACTCGAACATAATTCCTTCACTATTATAGGTATAGCTGCTGACAACTGCCATGCAGTTATATTCTTCTATCTTGAGATTTAGGTATTTTTCGTCGATTTCTGTCACTTTTTCTACAGTCATAATTCGTTTACTGTTTATAATGGATATGCCGAGCTCTTTTTCAAGATAATAATAGATTGAGTTTTCGGCAATCTCCTTTGTGAGTCCTTTTGCCACAGATTTTAGAAAATAGTTATGATTGATAATTAATGGAACTCCGTCCAAATAGTGGAGGCGCTGAAGATAATACACTTCACTGCCGACGGCGAAGCTTGTGCGTTCGGATAATTTTTCATCTATCGTAATCTCGGTAAAGAGAATCACTTTTGTTCTGGCGGTCTGTCCGTTTCTCAGAGCAGATTCTTGAAAACTCTCAATTTCTCCAATTGTAAAGGAGGTCTGTTCGACAGGACGATAGATATTTCTAACTCCCTTTCCCTGCATTGTCTGAACATAGCCGTCGGACACGAGATTAGCAATAGCACGACGAACCGTGTTTCTTGAGCAATCATATAAGCCGACTAGGGTATTTTCCGATGGAAGCAGTTCTTGATAAGCATACTCATTTGATTCTATTTTTTGTTTTAAGTCTTTATATATAGTGTCATATTTACTTTTTGGCATATCTAATTTTTATAATTTCAGCTCTACCAGTCATAACTTTCGTCATGAGATAAGAGCCATACTCCTTTCTGTTAGAATCTTTTTTCTAATTTCTTTTTCTTAAAATATTTTCTTTTATTTTTTTCTTCTATAAAATCATACCACATAAATATCAAACAGGAAAGAGTCTTAAAAAAACTGATAGCGTAAAATTTTTGTGAGTTAAACATTTTTTGTGTAATGGAACTAGAAGCAAAGAAAATCTTAATCGATATAGAAAAACATCTGCATATTATTTATAATATACTACTTGTAACTACTTAGCAACAAGTTATAAGCTTCTGGTTGCGTAAATTTATCTTCAGATTTAATAGAATAGAGTTTTCCTATGATGCCCTGTTAAAATACCAGACTATATCTTTTAGTGATTGCTATTTTCTTTTCAATCTTCTCTCATTAATTCGAATAAAATTTTATGTTATCTAAGCTTTCTATTTAAATTGTCTCGCCAATACACAGCCGAGAGAGCCCCTTGATATCTGCCTTGAAAACGATAGAGAGTGGAGCGATTTTTCGATATGCTTAGCTTTGCCGCTGGAGCACTGTTTGAGTGCCGAAGGCGCGAGTTTGCGGGAGGCGGCAAAAATCAGCGCATGTCGAAAAATCGTGGGAACGAACGTGTTTTCAAGACAGATATCAAGGGGCTCTCTCAGCGTCTCTTGCCAGTTCATTTTAGCGTCTCTTGCCAGTTCATTTTAGCGTCTCTTGCCAATCCCCCTCAGCGTCTCTTCCCAATTTCCCCCAGCGCCTCTTCCCAATATCTCATATTACCCATCCCCCCGTTTCACATAATCCCTCAAAAAAATATCGAAGAAATTTACAAAAAACCTTGACATGTTTAAACAAGTATGATATAACTATATCATCAAGAACATGTTTAAACAAGTAAGGAGATAAAAGAAGGAGGATAAGAACATGGGTAAGTATGTAGAAGATTCAAAAGAGCTTCTTCGCCTTGTCGGAGGCAGGGAAAATATTTCAGCAGTGTCGCATTGTATGACGCGTATGAGATTTGTGCTCCAAGACCCGGAAAAGGCTGATGTGAAAGGCATTGAGGCGATGAAGGTGGTGAAGGGAAGTTTTACGCAATCAGGACAATTTCAAGTGATTATCGGGAATACAGTATCTGATTTTTATAATGATTTTACGAAGGTTGCGGGAATTGAAGGAGTGTCGAAGGATGCGGTAAAGCAGGCGGCAAAGCAGAATCAAAATGTTTTGCAGAGAATGGTGACTGCGCTCGCAGAGATTTTTGCACCGTTGATTCCAGCGATTATTACAGGTGGTTTGATTTTGGGATTTAGAAACTGTATTGACAGTCTATATCTCTTTGAAAATGGAACAAAGACGCTCTGTGATATCAGTCAGTTCTGGTCAGGAATTGACAGTTTCTTATGGCTGATTGGTGAGGCAGTATTTCATATGCTTCCAGTTGGAATTTGTTGGTCTGTGACAAAGAAAATGGGAACGACGCAGATGCTAGGAATTATCCTCGGTTTGACGTTGGTATCTGGTCAGCTCTTGAATGCGTACTCGGTTGCAGGAACTGCGGCGGCTGATATACCGAAATGGGATTTTGGATTTTTTCAGGTGAATATGATTGGATATCAGGCGCAGGTAATCCCCGCTATCTTGGCGGCATTTACATTAGTTTATTTGGAGAAGTTTTTTAGAAAAATAGTACCGCAGGTTGTATCGATGATTGTCGTGCCATTTTGTAGTTTAGTTTTGGCGGTTATGGCAGCGCATTTTGTTTTAGGACCAATCGGATGGAAGATAGGTTCTGCTATTTCTTCTGTTGTATATGCGGGAATTACAGGTCCTGCCAAGGTTATCTTTGGAGCGATATTTGGATTTGTATATGCGCCACTTGTTATCACGGGACTTCACCATATGTCGAATGCGATTGATTTGCAGTTGATTGCGGACTATGGCGGAACAATGCTATGGCCGATGATTGCATTGTCTAATATTGCACAGGGCTCTGCAGTTCTTGGAATGATTTTTCTACAGAGAAAAAATGCACAGGCACAGGAAGTAAATGTTCCAGCTGGAATTTCCTGCTATCTGGGTGTGACAGAGCCGGCGATTTTCGGTGTAAATTTGAAAATAGGTTTTCCATTTATCTGTGGTATGATTGGCTCTGCTTGTTCTGCGATTGTCTGTGTGGCGACAGGGACGACGGCAAATGCAGTTGGTGTCGGTGGAATTCCAGGAATTTTGTCCATTAAACCAGCGTATATGGGAACATTTGCCATCTGTATGGTCATTGCAATTATTATTCCATTTGTCTTAACGGTTCTTGTCGGAAAGAGAAAGCTGACAAAAGAGCAGATTTATGGAGAGAGTGAAATGAGTGGGGAAAATTTAGAAGAAAGAGGAAGTGCTGAAGAGGGAAGAGAGAATAAGGAAGAAGAGGAGCAATTAGGAAAACAAGAAGAGAAAAAAGCAGTGACATTGGTGAGTCCGATGAGGGGAGAGGTAAAGCCTCTTAATGAGGTAAATGACCCTGCTTTTGCAGGAGGAATTTTAGGACAGGGCGTGGCGATTCTTCCGTCCGAGGGAAAATTATGTTCTCCTGTGGATGCGACAATTACGTCTATCTTAATGCCGTCCAAACATGCAGTTGGACTTCGCACGGACGATGGAATGGAGTTATTGATGCATATCGGGCTCGATACGGTGAAACTGGGAGGAAAATATTTTAAAGCAGTTGCAAAAGAAGGACAGAGAGTGAAAAAGGGTGATGCGCTGATTGAGTTTGACTTGGATGCCGTGAAGATGGAGGGATTTGACACAATCACACCGATTTTGATTATTAATGCAGATGATTATAAGGCGATTAGCCCAGTGAAGATGGGAGAAATTCGCATTGGAGAGCAGCTTATGAAGGCTGAGTAGTCGGAGACTTGTCAATTTGAGTCAAAGATATAAAAGACTGTCCGCATATGATTGGAGTGTGGACCGAATATTTATCAATCAAAGAGACGGAAGCAGAGAGGAAAAGATAGAATTAGAGAATAAGAGAAGGGAGTTATATTTTATGGCAAATTTTAGTGATAAGGTGATTTATCAGATTTATCCAAAATCCTTCGCAGATTCTAACGGGGATGGAATTGGAGATATCAGAGGAATTATTGGAAGATTAGATTATTTGGAGCAATTAGGAGTGGATTATATTTGGCTGACCCCGGTTTTTCCATCTCCACAAAATGATAATGGATATGATGTGCTAAATTATGTGGAGATTGACTCGAGATTTGGAACGATGGCCGATATGGAGGAGTTGATTGCAAAAGCCGATGAGAGAGGGATTGGAGTTATGTTAGATATGGTGTTTAATCATACCTCCACCTCCCACGAGTGGTTTCAGCGCGCCTTAGCGGGAGAGAAAAAATATCAGGATTATTATATTTTCCAGGATGGCAAGAAGGAGAAGTTGCCGACAAACTGGGAGTCGAAGTTTGGAGGTCCGACTTGGAAATATGTAGATTCTCTTGGAAAATGGTATCTTCATTTATTTGATGAGACGCAGGCGGACTTGAATTGGGAAAATCCACAGGTGAGAGAAGAATTAAAAAATGTGATTCGCTTTTGGAAGGCAAAAGGAGTGAAGGGATTTCGATTTGATGTCGTCAATCTTATCTCGAAGCCAGATACGTTTGAGGATGATTTTATCGGGGATGGAAGAAGATTTTATACGGACGGTCCTAAGGTTCACGAATATTTGAAGGAATTGGTGAGAGATACAGGAATTGAGGATTTCGTCACGGTCGGAGAGATGTCCTCGACTTCCCTCAAGGCATGTATCGGATATTCCAATCCTGACGAGAGGGAGCTTTCTATGTGCTTTAATTTCCATCATTTGAAGGTGGATTATAAGGATGGGAAAAAATGGGAGATTATGGAACCAGATTGTATGGAGCTGAAGAAATTATTTAAGACTTGGCAGGAGGGAATGCAGGAATATCACGGATGGAATGCGCTTTTTTGGTGTAATCACGACCAGCCTCGAATTGTCTCTCGGTTGGGAGATGAAAAGAGGTATTGGAAGGAATCAGCGAAGATGTTGGCGGCATGTATCCATCTGATGAGAGGAACGCCTTATATTTATCAGGGAGAAGAGATTGGAATGACGAATGCGCATCATAGTACGATTGAGCAGTATCGGGATGTGGAGAGTTTGAATTATTATGAGATTTTACTTCGTGAGGGCAAGACGAGGGAAGAAGCTCTTCAGATTTTAGCGGAGCGCTCGAGGGATAATAGCCGTACACCGATGCAGTGGTCTAAGGAGGAATATGCTGGATTTTCTAAGGTTGAGCCTTGGATTGGGGTGAATGGAAATTATACCAAGATTAATGTGGAGGCGGAACAGATGGAGAGGGATTCTATTTTGGAGTTTTATCGAGAGCTGATTCGTCTTAGGAAGGAAAAAAGGGTTATTTCTGAGGGGGAGATTCGATTTATCGAGATGGAAAATGAGGATGTGATTGCTTATATTCGTCGGTTAGGAGGGGAAGAGATAATTGTTTGGAATAATTTGAGAGGGGGAGATGTAACGGTGGAGATAAAAGATGAGTGGAAAGGGTATGACAAGATTTTAGGGAATTATGAGGATGAGATGCAGGTAGATGGGAATGTGCTGACGCTTAGGGCTTATGAGACGGTGGTGATTGAGAGATGTTGTTAAGATAGGGAGACGCTGAAAAAATAAGGGAAAATATAGAGAGGAGATGCCGGAGGAGCAAAGGGAGAGATGGAGAAGAGACGCTGAAAGAGCAAGGAGAGATATGTGCCGTAAACACGTTCGTTCCCACGATTTTTCGACATACGCTGATTTTTGCCGCCTCCCGCAAACTCGCAGCTGCGCTGCTCAGACAGTGCTCCAGCGGCAAAGCTAAGTATATCGAAAAATCGCTCCACTCTCTATCGTTTTCGGCGCATATCTCTCCTTGCTCTTTCGGCTGTGTATTGGCAGAATGATTTAGGATGAGATTGGTTTTCCTCTATGTTCAGAAAGGAATAGTCCGATTAATGTTAGAATCGTACCAATACCGGATATCACGGTTATTTTTTCTTTTAGGATGAGGGCGGATGTGATAACGGTGATAACTGGAACGAGGTAAATATAAATGCTTGTTTTGACAGCACCTAGAATTTTTACAGCCGTATTCCAGGTGACGAAACACAGAGCAGATGCACCCAAGCCTAGGAAGATTAGATTCCCCAGGTAGACTGGATTGGAGAGGCGTTCTATTTTGATATGGCAGTCGGACAGGAAGACTGCGGGTATCATAAAGATAATGCCATAAGTGAATATGCGCCTTGTAGTTTGGATGGTGTGATATCCAAAATTGCTGATTTTTCGTGTTAGTACAGAGTAGCAGGCCCATACGATTGCGGTAGCTACGGCCAGTAAGTCGCCAATGGGGTTTAGTTGCATTTTTGCCCCGTTAAAGCTGATTAGGCAGATGCCGACCATTGCGACTATAAATCCTATGAAGAAATTTGCACATAGTTTTTCTTCCTTTGTGAATAGGTGGGTGAGTATCACTGTGAAAAAAGGTGCAATGGAAATGATTACACCGACGTTGGATGCCATTGTATAAGTTAATGCAATATTTTCCAGAAGGTAATAGAGGCATACACCATATAGTCCAGCCGTTGCAAAGACAGCTTCCTGTTGTTTGGTAGTACCTCTCATCCGGTGGGGATAGACGATTAGCAATGCCAGAAATCCTAGGACAAATCGAAAGAACAGGATTTCTATTGGTTTGAAATCTACTAAAAGCACTTTAGTGGAGATGAAGGTAGTTCCCCATATTAGGATTGTGATGAATGCCGCTAGATGGCCAGTTGTTTTTTTATTCATTTGGTTTTTCCTCCTTTATGGCTTCTTTCGCTAAAAATATGTCACGGTAAAGACCAGGAGTTAATCCGATAAATCGATTAAAATAGTTCGTGAAGTGACTCTGGTCGGAAAAGCCTGTCTGCATGGCTGCCTCTATCGGAGGCACGCCCTGTTCGAGAAGTTTCTTTGCTTTTCCAATACGTATATTTTCTAAGTAGCTGTACGGCGTGATACCTTTGGACTTGGTGAAGGCTCGAAGCAGTGTGGATTTGCTAAGACCAGTATAGTGGCAGATTTGATTTAGAGAAATTCGGTCTGCAAAATGCTGCTCCATAAAATCGCAGGCTTTTTTTATTTCCTCCCGACATTCTGGGATACAGCTTAGAGAGGGCTGTCCGTACCGCTGAATCAACAGTGATATGAGGAGCAGCAGGTTTTCTTCCTTGCCGAATTCACAGGAGCCTTTCATAACTAGTTCGTGAAGCGGTTGCAGATAGCAGGTCACTTCCTCATTTGAAATTACGTTTTTAGAAAAGCTCGGGAGTTTTCTTTTCCCAGTCACTTCTTCTGCTAGGTTTAGCATGGTTTCTTTGGTAATATTAAATCCTCGGTAATCTAATGTGCCATCATCGCTTTGCACACAGGCATGGTTATCGCCAGGATTGAAAAGAATGATATCGCCTTTTGCTATGGTGTATTCCTGATTACGGCAAGAAAGGATACGTTTTCCATCTTCTATAAATCCAATCACATAGTATTCGTGAAAGTGGTTTGGAAATGGCTGCATAATCCCTTCGAAGTGGTATGCCTCAATCCGAAGCTCGTTATCATAAACCACCGTTCTTGTTTCTTTCTTCATGTATATTTCCTCCTCACTGTTCTTTATTCTAACATTTCAGAATACAAAAGGCTTGTAAAATATCTTCATTTTTATGGGGTGGCTGGATGACTGTTTTTAGATATGGTAAGTAATTGAAATGGGAGGAGACGCGAAGAGAGACCGCCGATATGTCCTCGAAAAACACGTTCGTTCCCACGGTTTTTCGACATACGCTGATTTTTGCCGCTTCCCGCAAACTCGCACCTTCGGTGCTCAGACAGTGCTCCAGCGGCAAAGCTAAGTATATCGAAAAACCGCTCCA
>JAUUSJ010000089.1 GCA_030841965.1 Blautia sp. | reverse complement strand
ACTTAGCTTTGCCGCTGGAGCACTGTCTGAGCGCCGAAGGCGCGAGTTTGCGGGAAGCGGCAAAAATCAGCGTATGTCGAAAAACCGTGGGAACGAACGTGTTTACGGAGGAGATATCTGCTTGCTCTCTTAGCGTCTCTTCCCTTCCGTGGATTGGACCGCAGCATGATTGTCGGATACGGACGATATCTGCTTGCTCTCTTAGCGTCTCTTCCCTTCCCCCTTTTACACAAAAAAGCCACCTCATCAAAGAATCTCTTCTTCATCTCTTCAATGCAGTGGCTTTTCCCCCTCAACATACTGACTCCTACCCTCCCCCTTCAACGCAATATCTTCCCTTCCCCCTCTATCCCATCTTTATCATCTCTTTTTTCAACCTCTTCATAATCTTTTTCTCCAATCTCGATATGTATGACTGCGAAATCCCAAGCATATCCGCCACTTCCTTTTGTGTCTTCTCCTCCCCATCTTTCTGGTTAATCCCAAACCTCAACTCCACAATCTTCCTCTCTCTATCCGTCAACACCTCCATCGCCTTACTCAGCAATTTCTTATCCACTTCTTCCTCCAAGTCCTTATAAACCACATCCTCCTCTGTCCCAAGAATATCCGACAATAACAGCTCATTTCCATCCCAATCCACATTCAGCGGCTCGTCTATCGAAACCTCCATTTTCGTCTTACTATTTCTCCTCAAATACATCAAAATCTCATTCTCAATACAGCGAGATGCATACGTCGCTAACTTTATCTTCTTATTTGGATTAAATGTATTAATCGCCTTTATCAACCCAATTGTCCCTATCGAAATCAAGTCCTCCACTCCCACTCCCGTATTATCAAACTTCTTTGCGATATAGACAACTAACCTCAAATTTCTCTCAATCAGCATTGTCTTCATTTCCTTATCCTTATTCCCACCAAGCTGACTAATAATCCTTGCCTCCTCCGCGGCCTCCAAAGGAGGAGGTAATATCTCCGTCCCTCCTATATAGTGAATATCCCCCTTGCGATGAAAGAGAACATCCCTCACTCCATGTACCATTTTAAACTTTATGTTTTCTGTTCCAACCACATTTAATATCATAAAAGTCCCCTCCGATTTAAGATTGCAAAATAGTTCTGTTTTCGTGATATTGGATTTTTTACAAACGCTAGTACTGGCTTCTTTATGATTCGTTCTTCCCCCTCTATTTCCGTTGAGAGTTGTTCAATTTGTATCCCCACTAATCTCCCATCCTGTCTCCCAATTGAATGATAAGAAATCATCTTAATATCATATAGATTTTTCGCCGCAATTTGCTCTAGATTTATCGTCTCGTATTCCAGAAACTCTTCTATCACGCTTCTATACTCTTCTTCCAAAATTGCTCTAAAAATAGGGTACTCTACAATAGAAACTGGCTTTCCAGTCAGGTTATCCACCAATTCATTTCCCGTATCTAATAGTCCCCTTGTACTAACATTTTTTCCTCGATATGAAAATGTCACATCTAAAATAAGTTTATTCTCTTTTTGCATCCCCCGAATAAATCGAAAAAAGAGAATACTAAGAACCATTGCAAAAAAAAGAAGTATAAAAATTTTTTTCGTCGGGTAAAAAACAGAAATACTATATCCTATCGGAGTATCATAATAAATCCATAAAAATAGACCTCCCATAAAACTGGCAGTTCCGCATAGTAAACATAAAATCTTTATTTTTTGTATCATTTTCTTTTTCGGAAATGCGATATATACCATCAACAATCCAATTCCTATATTAGAAAGCAATCGAACCTTCCAATCCTCAAAGAAAAAAATACAGTATAAAATACTAGTCAAAAAGGCTCCCAAAAAAGCTGCGCAAATTCTTCTTTTAAACAAACCTTTATAATGTAAAATTTTTTCAGTCAGATAAATTAAAATATAATCTGCAATAAAATTCGTGAAAAAAAATACATCTATATAGACGCTCTTTTCCATCTTCCTATCCTCTTTTGGCTCTTATGTATGCTAGTATAGAGGAAATAAGCTATTTTCTTTGTCTAAATAAGGGAGAGGAATTCGTTATCTTTTTTAATATTTTGATATTCCTCTCCCCTATTCGGTACTTCTTTTTTTTCTTCTCTTCATTTTTGTCGAAATTATCCATCCACTATGCCTTTCGTAATTCGCTCATTTTGCTTCAAAAAATGGCTACTTATTCATGTTTTTGACCTTTTAACCTTGGTATCAAACTATTATCTTAAATACAAAAAAACCCATAGAACAAAAGTCCTATGGGTTTTTATACTTTTCTGTCTATCTCATCAGACAGATTCACTTCTTATCTTCTCTTAGAATGTAGTAAAAACTCTGGGATTACAATCTTAGGGTCCTCTGGAGTCTCCACCTGCTGTGTTGCGGCGGTCTCTCTTACAGTCTTGATTGTCTGTCCACTATAGGTAGGTCCCTCTGGAGCTGCCGTTTTTTTTACCTCTTTTGCCTTCTTGGCCTTTGCTGCTGCCTCTGCCTCAGCCGTTTTTTTTGCCTTATCCTCCTCAGTACTTAGACCTGTAGCGATGACAGTGATGCTAACCTGGTCGTCCAGCTCGTCGCCAGATACGTTACCAAAGATGATATTCGTATCTTCGCCTGCCAGTTCATTTAAGTAGGAAACAGCCTCGTATACCTCCTGGATTCCAATATCTCCAGAGAAGTTAACGATGATATCGGATGCACCTGTGACAGTTGTCTCAAGAAGTGGGCTCTCGATAGCAGCCTTAATAGCCTGCAATGCCTTGTCCTCACCACTTCCAACACCGATACCGATATGTGCAACGCCCTTATCGCGCATAACTGTCTGAATGTCTGCAAAGTCCAAGTTAATCAGACCTGGCTTATAAATCAAGTCTGTAATTCCCTGTACACCCTGCTGTAATACTTCATCCGCCTTCTTAAACGCTTCTGGAATAGAAGTGCGTTTATCGCAAATCTGAAGTAATTTATCATTCGGAATGACAATCAATGTATCTACACTTTCTTTTAAGTTATTAATGCCCGCCATCGCATTCTTCATACGAGGACGACCCTCGAACATAAATGGCTTCGTCACAACACCTACGGTTAAAATTCCGAGATCCTTTGCAATCTCAGCTACGATAGGAGCAGCACCAGTTCCAGTTCCGCCTCCCATACCGCAAGTAACAAATACCATATCTGCATCTTTTACTAAATCAACAATCTCATCTCTATTCTCCTCGACAGCGCCAGCCCCTACTTCTGGCTTAGCCCCTGCGCCGAGACCTTTTGTAAGTTTCTCTCCAATCTGCACTTTTGTTGGTGCTTTACATAAATTCAAAGCCTGTCTATCTGTATTAATACCTATGACATCTACGCCCTCAATCTCTTCATCTATCATACGGTTTACCGCATTATTACCAGCACCACCCACACCAATAACAAGTATCTTAGCGTGTGCAGTTTCTTCGTTAGACATTATTTCAAGCAAGATTACTCCTCCTCTTCTCTGTTAGATTCAAAACACTTTTTATTTTGCATATTTATATATTATATATAATATAGTCTTTTAGCGAAATAATCAACCTTTTTTTCATTTTTTTTACTCTACTAGTAGAATATGATTCTTTTCTGCTCCTCTGTAAAATTCTTCATATCAATGGTTCCTTGCAATCCCTGTTCATTCGCAGCTTTCATAGCTGGATAGAGTTCCTCCATCTTCTGTTCAAGATAATCACTAGTTCCCAAGTCTATAATAAAATTTTCTGCAATCAATTGAATATCTTCTGTACTTTTTATCCAAATCTTTTGTATTGGTGTTCCATACTTTGAAATTGATTGAGAAATTGTCAAAAGTACATCGTAGCATCCCGACTGAACTACTGGTATTTTCTCATTCAGCTTCATCTCTCTATAGGTTAAACCTTCCACTGTCACTACATTATCATAATCCTTTGTTGTCTTTTCTAATAAAATTCCTTCCCTATCATAATACCAGTTATAGCCGTCTTTTACAATCTTTCCGATACGTTTCTTTTCTGTTATCTGAATCGAGACTGTATTTCGATTTTTTAACTTAATCTCAGCCTTTTCTATAAAAGGAAGGAAGGTGTCTTTTTTCCTTTGCTCTACTAAGAAAAACTGTAACGTATTTTTTGTATATTTATTCTCTTGTATCGCTTTTTGTACTTCCTCTGTCGTATAAGTTTCATTACCAGCTATCTCTATCTTTTCCAACTTAAACTGTGTAATCAACATATATACTACAACACTTATTATCGCTATAAAAACCAAAAAAATCAACACCCTTTTTAAAATTTTTTTATTTTTTTTGGTTTTAGCGCGTTTTCTCTCTTTTCTCTTTGTTGGCTTTGCCTTTTTACTCGATTGGTCTAATTTTTTCTTAGAGGCTGGCATCTTTACATTTTCCTCTTTCTTTTTTATCCTTCTTTTTTTCAATTCACTATCACCTAGCAATCTTTATATACTATATTCGCGCCAAGCGCCCTTAAATCCTCTACAATATCCTCATACCCTCTTTGAATATAAGAAATCTGTTCAATTTCTGTCTCGCCCTCTGCCTGTAGCCCTGCAATCACAAGAGCTGCTCCTCCTCTTAAGTCCGTCGCCTCTACTCTCGCTCCATGCAACCTGCCCGCAGGATTCACTATCGCCTTATTATCACAAACCGTAATATCTGCTCCCATCTTTTTTAGCTCATCTGTCACTCGAAATCTCGACTCGAATATATTCTCATATATGAATGACTGTTCTGTGGCGTTTGTCGCCAGCACTAAAAAAACAGACTGTAAATCCGTTGGAATTCCAGGATAAGGTCTTGTGTCAATATGGATTCCTCCAAAGGTATGCTTTGCGCATATCTCTACCTCTCCCTCGCCAACTTCAACCAAAGCCCCCATCTCCTCCAAAAAGGAGAGAACAGATTGTAACCGTCTCGGGTCATAGATATCTTGAAGTTGAACTTCTCCTTTTGTGTACATAGCCGCCAATAAATACGTTCCAGCCACAATTCGGTCAAACAAAACACAGCATTTCGCTCCGTGCAACTGTTCGACACCGTCAATTGTCAATACATTCGTGCCGATTCCCTTAATTTTCGCTCCCATTTGAATCAAGTGAAATGCCAAATCGTCAATCTCGGGCTCCATGGCACAATTATATAGTACGGTTCGTCCCTTAGCCAAAACTGCCGCCATAAGCAAATTTTCTGTCGCTCCTACACTTGGATAGGATAAAACAATCTCCTCTCCCACTAATTTCTCACACCGAAGCATTATTCTATCCTCTTTTTCTGTCATCCTCGCTCCCAGACGCAAAAGACCTTTTAAGTGAATATCTATCGGTCTCGCTCCAATCTTACAACCACCTGGAATCCCCACACTCGCCTGCTTTTCTCTCGCAAGCAAGGCTCCTAGCAAGATGACACTCGCCCGCATTTGACTCCCATAATAAGATGAAATATCTGTATTCGATAAATCTCTGGAATCAATAATAATTTTGTCTTCCTCTCTTATAATTTTACATCCAAGCTCTCTCATAATGCAGAGCATACAGTCGATATCTCTAATCTGGGGACAATTATATAAAATTGTTATGTCACGGCATAATAAACTAGAAGCGAGGAGAGGGAGTGCAGAATTTTTGGACCCCTGCACTCTCACAGTCCCCGCTAATTTGCCGCTACCTCTCACCAATATATTTTGTGTTTTCACGCCTCAACACTCTCATTTTTCGTTCCTATTACTCTATTTTATGCAAGTCTCTATCTATTGTTGCATCTTAATTTGTCTAGAAACAGAGAGGACTAGGCCAACTTCCAGCAATAAAAACACAAGGGACGTACCTCCGTAGCTAATAAACGGGAGAGGGATTCCAGTTGGAGGAATCGTGTTTGTCACAACTGCGATATTAATAAAAACCTGAATTCCAATATGGGCGATAACTCCGACAACAATCAAAGAGCCGTATAAATCTGGCGCATTCATCGCAATAACCATAAAACGCCAAAGCAATAATAAAAACACAAGAATAATTCCAATCGACCCGAATAATCCAAGCTCCTCACATATAATAGAAAAAATCATATCATTATGTGACTCAGGAATAAATCCCATCTTTTGCATACTCTGACCAAGACCTTTTCCAAAAAGTCCTCCAGAACCTATCGCATAGAGAGCCTGCATCGTCTGCAATCCCTTCTCATGATTCTCAGGGTCTAACCACACCTGAATTCTCTCTTGTCGATAGCCAGCGACCAAAAAGAGCGCCATTCCTGCGACACCGACCCCGCCCAGCACAAAAAACTGTTTATAGCGAGGACTTGCCACAAAAATCATAATTCCGACAATCGCAAAGATGATGATGGCGGTACTCATATTCTCGATACCTACCATGACAATCGTGGGAACTGCCCATAATGCGACAGATATCGTTCCCTTCCAGGTCTTTAATTTATCCGCATACCGATAAATATAATGTGCCATAAATAAAATGATGGCAACCTTTGCAATCTCGGACGGTTGAAGCTGAAGCGGACCAATCCTTAGCCAACGCTTGGAACCCTTTGTCGCCGTCGCAACGAGCAATGTAAGCAATAAAAGAAAATTTGCACCAAAATATCCCGCCATAGTCAAATAATTCGTTTCTTTTATGCGGCGATAATCGATATTTGACACTACAAGCATAACGATTATTCCAAGTACTGCCTTCGTCGCCTGCTCCGTCAGCCAGTACGCCGGATTATTATGTTCCAAGCTTCCCTTATAGGAACTAGTGCTATAAATCATAACCAAGCCAAAGCCAACTAAAAATAAAACTAAAAATAAAGTCTGATAATCAAAATAACTCTTTTTCTTCACAAAAACCTTTTGAAATACTTCTGGAATATAAGATTTCTTTCTCTGCCTTACCTTTGTTCTCGCCGTCACTCAATCACTCCTTTAAACTATTTACAAGCTCTTTAAATACCTTTCCTCTCACCTCAAAATTTGGAAACATTCCCCAGCTTGCACAGGCTGGAGATAGGAGAACACTCTCTCCCTCCTTCGCTTCCCTCGCAGATGTCATCACAGCCTCCTCAAAGGTATCTACGATGACCGTATCATAAAAACCACATTCTTCTGCGTCTTTTTGAATCTTCTTTGCTGTGGCACCGACTAAAACTAATTTCTTTACCTTGCCGTCAAACGCCTGAATCCACTCTTTATAGGAAGCGCCCTTATCATATCCTCCGCCAATCAAGACCGTCTTCGTCTTCATCGCCTGGATTCCCTTAATCGCTGCGTCTGGATTTGTTCCCTTAGAATCATTATAATAGGCAACTCCGTGAATCGTATCGACATACTCAATTCTATGTTCCACGCCTGCAAAAGAGATAGCAACCTTTCCTATCACCTCGGCTGGCACTCCCATATAATATGTAATTCCAATTGCGGCCAATACATTCTCATGGTTATGTCCACCGAGTAATTTTAAATCAGCTAAATTACAGACAAAGATTTCCTCTCCTCCCTCGTGAATGACAAATTTATCATCGACAAGGCAGATTCCCTCCTTTAAATTTGTAAGGCGGCTAAAAAATACAACTCTCGCATTCGTTCGATTCGCCATATCTCTCGTCATCTCATCATCATAATTTAGGACAATAACATCGTCTTTTGTCTGATTCATAGAAATCTTCAACTTCGTATTTGCATAATTTTCCAATGTTCCATGGCGGTCCAGATGGTCCGGTGTAATATTTAGAACTGCGCTGACTGCTGGATGAAAATCATGGATTGTCTCAAGCTGAAAGCTGCTAATTTCCGCAGCAATCGCCGTGTCCTCTCTTGTCTCTAATGCTATATTTGTGAAAGGAATTCCGATATTCCCCACAACAAAACTACTGTCATAATATGCCTTTAAAATCTCTCCGACTAAAGCAGTCGTCGTTGTCTTTCCATTCGTTCCTGTGATAGCGGCAATCCTTCCCTTAGAAACTGCATAGGCAAGCTCAATCTCACCCCAAACTGGAATATCTCTCTTCGTAAACTTCTCTGCCAAAGGTCCAAACGCCGAGATACCAGGGCTTAAGACACAGAGGTCACATCTTTCGACACAATCATCACTCAGCTCTCCAATAACAATCTCAGCCTTCGCATCGCCGAGTTTTGCCTGCACATCTTCTTTTTTCAAGCTTTCCTTGCCATCGTACAAAATGACATTGGCACCTACAGCATTCAGCAATTTTGTCGCACCGATGCCGCTAATTCCTGTTCCAGCGACAAGTACTGTTTTATCTTTTAAATCCATTATCCTTCCTCCATTTTATTTTATAGATTATCCGGAAAAGAACTTATCCTTCTCTCGCCTCTCACTATCTCCAGATAGTGGGAAGCTCATTTATCCCTCAATCTATCCATATTTCCCAACAAAACATCTCCAAACAGACTTCGTCTCATTCCAACTGATATTTGCATCCATTATCACAAGACCTATCTTTCAAAGGAGCCCTTTGTATTTTGATAAACACTCTTAGTATAAAACGTTTTTCCCTATTTCGCAAGTCCTTCCCAGAATTTTCATATTTTTAAATTTCTCTCTTTTAACTATAGAAGACTGAACTATTATTTTTTTTAGATTATTATGCTTTATTGAGCTTCATTTCCATCTGTACTTTCCTCCTGCGTGAATTTTTGCTCAATTCCAAGATAAGGGAGAACATTCTCAAAAATTTCTTTCATAACTGGAGCCGCAATCGTTCCCCCATAATAGGTTCCCTGTGGCTCATCAATTAAAATCAATCCCATCACAATCGGATGCTCCGCCGGCGCAAAACCCAAAAAGGAAGAAATATACTTCTTCGCACTTCTTGGAAGCTTCTCACTTGTAGCCGTCTTTCCTCCGATTGTATACCCCTCAATCGCCGCATTTTTCCCACTTCCCTCCGACACTACCGCCTCTAAAAGCTCCCGCATCGTAGCCGATGTCTGCTCGCTGATAACCCCTTCCTTCTCTGGATATTTTAAGACACCTTTTTCCCCTGTACTCTCATCTACGACAGTCACTCCAAAATGCGGCGTAATAAGCTTTCCTCCATTTACAGCGGCACTCGCCGCCCTCATAAGCTGAAGCGGAGTAATCTGAAAGGACTGACCAAACGACATCGTTGCAAGCTCAACCGCCTTCACATTTTCCAATTTATGCATAATCGAGCTCGCCTCTCCTGGGACATCAATTCCCGTTTTCTCAAATAAACCAAGCCTCTCAAAATATTTATACATATTTTTCGCTCCAAGTCTCGCTCCGACATCCATAAAAACAGGGTTACATGAATTCATAACCCCCTGCTTAAATGTCTCTCCTCCATGCCCGCCGACTTTATGACAGCGGATTCTCCTATCCTCCACAATCCGAAAACCTGGGCAGGAAAAATTATCATTTTCATGCACAACTCCCTCCTCTAATCCCGCGGTCGCTGTCACAATCTTAAAAGTTGACCCCGGTTCATAGGTATCATTGATACAAGTATTCCTCCACATCTGATTCAACTCATCTTGGGTCGCATTCTCCTTTCCCTCCACAGTAAACGGCTCGTTTAAATTAAATTCCGGAATATTTACCATCGCATAAATCTCTCCATTTTGCGGATTCATCAAAATCGCCGACACTCTCTTTGCCTGTTTTTGCAGCTTTACCTTCTTTGCGGCTTGTTCCACATATTTTTGAATATTCACATCCAACGACAAATATAAACTCTTCCCATTCACCGGCTCCACCCTATCCTCAGCGGCATTTTTTATCTCCACCCCCATATAATCCGTCAACGTAAGAATTTTACCAGATTTCCCCTGCAAATAAGAGTCATATTTTACCTCCAACCCGATAATTCCCTGATTATCCCCACCTGTAAATCCAATCACCTTCGATGCCAAATCCTCCAGGGGATAATACCTCTTATAATCCTCATCCACCATAATCCCCGCAACTCTCGCCTCCCTTATCTCATCCGCAATCTCCTTTTCCACATTGCTCTTAATCTTCTCTCTTGACGATACCTTCTCCACCTTCTTTCTCACAACCTCCTCGTCAATTCCAAGCTTTTCCGACAATAATCGAATCGCCTTCTCTGGTTCTTTTATCTGGCTATAAATCACTGAGATAGTACAAACCTGTTTATTATCCGCCAACTTCACTCCATTTCGGTCATAAATAATCCCTCTCGCCGCCTTTATCTCCCTCTCCCTCTGATGCAAATCCAAAGCCAACTTGCTATAATACGATGCCTTACTTAACATCAAATATCCCAACCTCGCACAGAGCCCCAAGCTAAAAAGAGTCAAAACCGCCACCACAATCACAAGCTTTCTTTTCTGAAAAATCTTTATTTTTTTCATTCTGTTCCTTCTCTTCTTTTTCTTTTATCTTATGAAAAAGAAAAAAGGAAAAGAACGATATCTTTTCCTTTTATTTTTTGTATTCATAAATATACTCTGACAAGTAATTATGTTTATTGCATTTTACACTTCACTATGAGCTTACCAGCAAAATTCTAGTCAAACAAATCTATCTCTTATATAGAGATTTTATACCATAAATAAGCCAAGAACCTATCAGTATCATTGTCACAATCGCTATCACATACTCCGCCACTGATACGTCATTTATAATCAGTAAAAAGAAAGCAATGATATAATATATTATTTCTATAAGGAAACATATCAAATTCATGCATCGCCCAACTTTTCGAGTATAATCAAACGATACAAGAACCTGTAATCCACCCACAATCATACAAATAATTCCAAAAAACAGATTTATCTCTTGAAAGGCTAAATAATATAAGACAAGTAAAATCAAAATGATACCTGTTATAAAACTATTTAGAAATATCCTGTTTTTCATCTGTACCACCCTTTTTTATCTTTGATTTTAAAAGTTTTCTAATTTTCCCTATCCATATATTCGCAAAGTATACTATAATAGACCCGAGAAGCAAAACCTGAAATAATTGCCATAATACTTGTACTACCGTCATAAGAGCAACCTCCCTTTATTCACTTGAACTATTCAACAATAAACTTCTTTCCATACTTAATGTAAATACTTCAAAAAAGTTTGTCTAGAATAACATCTCTCCTAATGCATTTCCAATAAATACAATATCCTCAAGATTAATCGAAGCATCATCATCATAAAAATCAAATATATCTTTTTTCTCTTTTAGAAATTCTCTAACATAATAATCCAATTCAAAATATACCAAACTCTCCTTACATTTTTCTGTATGTATAGAATTTGTGAATTCCGAATCGATATAAGAATCTATTATTTTTTGGTATCTAATGTCTTCTCTCAATTCATTTATATTATCTAAATATGGCGAAACTGTAAAACATACTATATCGGTATGTTTCAATATAATATCCAATAGAATTTGATAATTACTTTTTTTTATTGAAATAACATTAGAAAAACAATCATGAAAATAGACTATTCAAAATTAATATTCTTTGAATACGAATACCAACTGCTTTAATTAGAAAACTGCCATCTATTGGGCAACTCATGTTATAATTAGTGACGAAAAACCCATTGGCTTGCCATGGAGAGTAGTCAGTTCCATGTAGTTTGCATAATAAATTCTGCTACGCTTTGTGGAATAGAATAATCTTGAATATAATTTTTACCTTGCGTTCCATTATCGGGTATGACTTCCTCAATAAAATATTGGTTATTAGATGTTTCATACAATGTAATTATATACATTTTTTTTAATATATTTTTTTCACTTCGTCTACCAAACGAATATGCTGATATACGTCGTCTCAATATTGCATCATCTGGTATATTGTCTATTTCTTTCCAATTATCATCATCTAATCTTTCAATAAACGCATTTATTTCTGACTTATCATTTATTTCTATATTCTCTCCACTTTCGTTACTAATAATTATTTTATTGTATTTGGACATGATTTTCTGTTCAGCATCTTCTTTTTTATTTATTATATCATCATTATCCGAATTGGTAATATCACTGTTTTCCCATTTATTTAATATTTCATTCGCATCAAATTTAGTTACTGTAATTTTGTCTTCAATCGAAGTCAAAAACTTTCCTGTGCTTTTAGGAATTGAAATAACATCATCATTTTGAACAATAAAAAAATCTTTTACATCATCAGAGTTTACTATCGTTCCTATTACTTCACCATTTGATGACTTTACCTCAACAAATTGATTAATACTTTCTGTCTCAGCAAATTTACTAGCACATCCTACTAATCCAATCATGCAAATAAAACCTATTAATAATCCTCTTATTTTCATATAATTTTCCTCACAGCTCAATATTTTGTTGGTAAGTGCTTAAAAAAAAAGCGTCTATGAAAAATACCACCGAAGTGGTATTGTCATAGTAACTTATTTCCTGAGGCACTTACGTATTTTATCTCTAAACCAACATTGTCTGTAAACATACAAACAATTGGTATTTCAAAATCATTTATATCTAATTCTAAAAACTTCAATACTACACAGGAATAAAAAATTTAACACCTACACTACATAATAATAATATAGTCACTTCCATCTTTTCGCTAATTTTTCCATCATTCCCATTAGAATTCGCAGGTAACTTTTTCAAAAAAACTTTTATTATTAAAAATCCTATTATTCCTCCCAATACATTTGTTATCAAATCATCTATGTCTGTCAAACGGAATGTAAATATTTGTGATATTTCTATAGCTAATGATACTCCTACAGAAAAAAACGTTACTGATTTCACAGAATGGAATGTATGATACCACATAATAGGTAAGAAAAATCCCAGTGGAATAAATAGTATAATATTTAGTACTTCATTTTTTATATAATCTATCGGGCTATTAAAAATATCGATTATAGGAAGCACATTAAAAGTCGGATCAAAGGTTAAAGAATAAATATCTGGAATCCCAACCGCTGATAAAAGTACTATTATATAAAATGAAAACAAAATATATGCTGCTTTCTTCCATACCTTTCTATTTGGAAAAAATATCATTTGAAAAACGAATCCTATTAAAAATATAATAAATACGTCTTTTATACTCCCCGTTAATATCAATATAATACGTTGCATTATATTCCTCCTTGTAATAATTTTAATCAATTGCTAATATATTTTTTTCTAAAAACATTGTTCTAATACAATTTTCTAACTCTTCCATATTCAGCTGATTTATATATTTTTTTGCGTCATCGTAATTTAAATTCTCTATTATTAATTTAGAGTCATATATAAATTCTTTTTCTCTAAGTAATATTTTATCTTCATAATATTTATCAAAATAAATATTTATAAAGTCATGATAAAAATTATCTTTAGCATAATCACTAACTAAGTATCCTTTATTCAATAATCCTACTGTCATTAGTATTGCCGCTGATATCCCTTTATAAGAATTAGTAAATCGAAAAATCCATGCAAATAAACTTAACAAAATTTCTATCATCAAAATAGAATGAGCTCTTTTTCTAAAATACATTCTTTCATTTTGCGTAAGTCTATGATTTTTATTATCTACTGGTGTCAATATCCATAAAACAACACTACCCAATAAAACAATAAATAATATCGCTATTTCTCTCCAAATAGGCATTTTAAAGGAACACATCACTCCAATTACTATTATTATAGAGAAACTATAACAGCGAGCTACTGTACTTGAATGATATCCACCTGCATAAGAACGAAGACTCACAAATGCAACTAAAAAGCAAATACTACTAAATATTTCACGAAAAATCACTCCTGCTGCCAAAATTATTATTATATTGATAAGTAGATATTTTAATTGTTTTAAGCCGAACAAAACAATTTCTTCATATTCGTTCTTAATAAAACCTTCTTTAACTAATATTTGAGTTATCTTTTCCATATTTTACTTATTAACTTTTTTTAATTTTTCAGAGCCACTTGGTAATTTAGGTTGATATGTAGCAAATGGACAAGTTGAATTAACTGATATAGTCGTTATCATCATTGCGATTGTCACAATAATTTTTCCATATTTTTTTATAATTTTTTCCATATTTTCTTTCTTGATATGTTAAACTGTTATGTCGCCTGATGTTGACACCCATGAATAAAACATACCATTTTCCTTTCTTTTTCTTTCATTTATATTATCATATTTTTTCCCATAATATTCTTAATGTAAAAAAATACTAATGTTATTGTCAAAATTTACAGTTTTCATCTCAAATATAGCTAATTTTACAAAAAAAGAAGAAATAAATAAGAAGTTCTCTATTAATCCTTAACCTTCTTATTCATCTCTTCTTTCTTATCCTAGACTATCTTTTTTCAATTCATTTCTTTCAAATATATCATTATATTTACCTCAAAATATTTTTCGTCATAATCTATATCCAATAAGCCATTATATTTTTCCAATATATATGCTATATTTTTCAATCCAAAACCATGTTTCTTGGCATCTTTTTTGTTCGTCACAATTGTACCATTAAAAACATTGACACGATTCACAAAACTATTTTTCACCTGTATGTATAGTATATTTCTATCTAGCTCCATACTCAACATAATGATCTTTTCACTCGATTCCAAAGCTCCTTCTATCGCATTTTCCATGAGATTCCCCAATATAACATTTATATCAAATAAATCAATTTTCATTTCTTTTCCAATTTTGATTTCTGGCATAACTGATATATTCTGTATTTTTGCAATCTCAACAAAATAATTCAATATACTATCTATCTCCCTATTTCCCGAACTAATATAGCAATTTTCACTTTTCATAAATTTCATCATATCTTTTAAATATTTTAATATCTCATCATAATTTTTATTTCTCGCCAATCTTTCCAAAATCAAAATATGATGTTTCAAATCATGCCTAAGCCCTTCTGCCCTTTTTTGTGATTCGGAAACTACTAGAAATTCATTTTTATATTGCTTTATCTGTCTTTCCAACAATATATTTTTATATTTTTCCTCATAAGAATCAAATAATAAATCATATAGTCTAAATACTAACACGTTAATAAACAGCAATCCTAACGAAACCAAAACTATCACTCGATGCATACTTATCTTTGATATAACCAAGATACATATTATTGCAATACTAAATACAGGAACTCCTATAGCAGTCACTATTTGTTCTTTTGACTTAAAATACTCTTTTCTTAACTTGGCGTATCTCTCAAGAAATATCTCCACACTAAATATAAAAAGATACGATATAATATTATTCACAAGAGCAAGCCTTTTCCCTATAATATAATCACCAATGAGCGTGGCTACAGCAATATCACAGCTTATACAAATTGCATAAATCATACACATACTTATTATTCTGCTCATCCACTTTGCTTCATACAAACACGAAATAAATAAAATTGATAAAATACTTGTTGCCATATTAAGCATCGGATTATGAAAAATTAAATTTCCCCCGCTATTTATAATATAACAAAGAATAAGTACTGCAATCTTTTTCCATATATTTACACTTTTCTCATGAAAAAAAATAGACAAAAATTTATATAATACATAAAAGAAAAACAAATTTATTATCAAATACTCAATTATATATTCTATATCCATGCTTTCTCTCTTTCCTAATATTCAATAATTTATTTCTAATTTCCTTTCGTTTGCTTTGACTAATTGATAATACCATTTCGTTTTTCATTTTTAAACATTCGTATGAATATTCCATCACAAATCTATAATTAATAAGATAAGACTTATGAATCCTCCAAAATTCATTGCGTGATATTCTTGCCTCAATAGAATCTAACTTTTCATAAAACTCTAACACCTTATTCTCTGTATACAACAAAACTTTTCTCTCATCACTTTGGAAATACATAATTTCATTAAACGGAACTCTATAAACCGTATTTTTTATTCTAAACTCAAAATCTCCATCCTCTTTATCAATCAATTCTTTCGCCTGCAAAAACGCATTCCATACCTCTTGTTCCCCAAACGGCTTTACCAGAAAATCCATCGGTCTTGTCTTAAATAATTGCATTGCATATTCCGACTTAGACGAAATATATATAATTTGTGTCTGTTCATTTTTCAAAGTATATCGAATATAATTAGCCACTTCTATACCGCTTAATTTAGGCAACTCAATATCCAAAAATATAATATTATAATACTGCTTCTTATACAATTGCTGATACAATTCATCCCCTGTATAAAACACATCTATTTCTATTTCATTCTTTTTTGCAATTTCAAACAATGCCTGCTCTATAGCAGAACACGTGAAAATCTCATCATCACATATCGCAATCGAATACATACCCTTCCCTCTTTCTCCCTGCTTTTCTATCAACTAGCTATCATATATCATAACATATAAAAAACAATATATCAATTAGTATATACGTATTTTTACATCAAAACTATACTAATATGATTTTTTATGCCTCATCCAACTGCTACTGAGTTCAAAAAAGAAAAACAATAGAAAATAACTGTAAGAATATATCTATTACTACGGTCTAAAAACAAAAATAATAGAGAATGACCGTAAGAATATACCTATTACTACGGTCTAAAAATGAAAATGATAAAAAATGACCACAAAAATATATCTATTATTACGGTTAGAAAACATAAACAATAAAAAACAACCGTAAACATATCGCTATTATTACGGTTGAAAAAATCAAACTATTTAAATAAACCGTAAATATCCATCTAAATTACGGTCATAATTCTAAAAAACAAAAAAATAACTAAAACTATATATTCGCCAATATCCAGCCAAAAGAGGAGGCAGGGATATGCCCAGCAAACGATAGAGAGTGGAGCGATTTTTCGATATACTTAGCTTTGCCGCTCAATGT